>NZ_CFHTQA010000016.1:0-67799 GCF_984394615.1 Spongiibacter sp.
TCTCCGGCACACGCTGCACCCGGTGCGCGCCAGACTCAAATTTAAGGTGTCCGTATACATCCTGCCCAGCGACGCGACTGATGATTTCCTTATACCCTCCGTGCTCGCCAGGCCGCTCATTCAGCACTTCGATTTTCCAGCCTTTACGCTCGGCAAACCGCGAATACATGCGAAACAGATCGCCGGCAAAAATGGCAGCTTCATCACCGCCAGTTCCCGCCCGAATTTCCAGAAAAACGTTGTGGGAATCGTTGGGGTCGCGCGGTAACAGCAAGGTTTGCAGCTCGGCCTCCAGCGCGTCGAGACGTTCTTCACCCCCGGCGATTTCTTCTTCAGCCATTGCCCGCATTTCAGCGTCATCTTCGCCCAGCATCAGCCTCGCCTCATCCAGGTCGTCATTAACCTGGCGATACTGGCCATAAGCCGCCACCACGGGCTCAATTTCAGCATATTCCTGCGATAGCTTACGGAATCGATCCTGATCCCCAATGACCTCGGGGTCGCTCAGCAGCGCCCCGATTTCTTCATAACGGTCGAGCAAATTTTCCAGTTTGCTGCGAATAGAAGCCTTCATAGAATCTCGCTTGGATAGAAAGAATCCATTCTCACAGAGAATGGCCGGGCGCTAATCGTCGCGCTCTTTGAGTTGTAGCAGCTCGCGAGCCCAGTTGACCAGATCATTGCGGCCTTGGGCACCCGCGGCCTTAATCTCCGCAGTGGGGCTGTGAATCAGCTTATTGGTCAGGCCACGCGCCAACTGCTCAAGCACGGCGGCGGCGTCTTCACCTTTTTCCAGCTGACGGCGTGCACGCTCTAATTCAGCATCGCGCAGGCGCTCGGCCTTGGCGCGGTAATCCTTGATGGTATCCACCGCATCGCGCGAGCGCAGTCGCGCCTGCCAGTGCGCCACTGCGTCAATAATCAGCTGATCGGCCTTGCGCGCTTCGCTTTCCCGGGCACGTTTATTTTCATCAACAATCTCGCGAAGGTCGTCAACGGTGTACAGGTACACGTCGTCCAGCTCGGCCACCTGTGGCTCAATATCGCGCGGAACCGCAATATCCACCATCACCATAGGGCGGTGCTTACGCTTTTTCAGCGCCGTTTCAACCGCACCTTTGCCGAGAATCGGCAACTGACTGGCCGTAGAGGCCACCAGAATATCGGCCTCACGCAAATAGCTGGGAATATCCGACAGCATGACCGCCTCCGCCTGGAAAGACTCAGCTAACTGATGCGCCCTTTCCAGCGTGCGGTTGGCAATCACGATGCGTTTCACGCCTTTCTCTCGCAAGTGGCGCGCTACCAGCTCGATGGTTTCGCCGGCACCAATCAGCAGCGCCGTACACTTGCTCAGGTTGCTGAACACATGCTGCGTCAGAGACACCGCTGCGTAGGCCACGGATACCGGATTCTCGCCAATGGCTGTGTCGGTACGCACCTGCTTGGCCACGGCAAACACATGGGAGAACAGTTGATTCATCGCGGCACCCGCAGTGCCAGCTTCAGCGGCCAGCGCGTAGGCGGACTTCATCTGCCCGAGGATTTGCGGCTCGCCCAGCACCATGGAGTCCAGCCCGGCGGCGACCTCCATCATATGCTGAAGGGCATCGCTGTCGCGGCTGACATAGCAGCATTCACTGAGCTGCGCGTGATCAACATGGTGGAAACGCGACAGCCAGTCGAGAATGGCCTGCTCGCCACCCTCCTCGTCATCGTCCGCGGCCAGCGCATAGATCTCGGTGCGGTTGCAGGTCGACAGAATCGCCATTTCTTCACCCAGGCCGGCAGCGACCCCGTCGCGCAAGGCAACGTGGATCTGTTCTGGCACAAACGCTACCCGCTCTCGCAAGGCGAGAGGCGCAGAATTGTGATTGATGCCAAGCAGGAGAAGTCTCATTACATCGAGAAGCCGAATCGGGAGCGCAAAAACTGAGGCGGATTCTACCAAGTTGGCACTCAAATGTGGATTTTATTACAGTGCCCACGGTCGAACAGAGCGAATACAGCAGGCTCAACGTCATCGCCTGCCCTGCAAAAGAGCGCCAAATCACCAGCGCTTGGGGTAGGATTGGCAAATACCGATAACGGGCAACACAGCAATTCAACAGGACCCGCATGTCATCATTGCGAACACTCAGCACTCTCGCCGCAGCAGTATTGCTGACAGCCTGTGCGCTCCCCGCCAGTCAACCGGCACCCACCCCACCGGAGCCTCAAGCTGCCGACACCCGCCAGCCAACTCGGCCACTGCCCGAGGACAGCGTGTATGACTTGCTGATCGCAGAATTCGCCCTGCGAAATCAGGACCTGAACACAGCCCTTGCCCAATACCGCAAACAGGCCGACGCCACCGGCGATGTTGAACTGATCGCCACCACCGCCCGGCTGGCCGACTATATGGACCGCTACACTTTGGCGGAAACCTATGCGATGCGCTGGCTGGAAGCCGACAATGACGCCAGCGAAGCCCACTTTATTCTTGCCAATGCCCTGGCTCGACAGGGCCAGGCCTTGGACGCACTGCCACATATGGAGCGCGTACTCGAACTCGGTGGCGACAGCAATTTTGCCACCCTGTCGGCCGCCGCGCTGACCCGCCCAGACAATGAAAAAGCCGCGTTTTACCAGGCGATAAATGATGCACTGCAACGCCACCCCGGTGACAACAGCCTGCGCACCGGCACGGCATTGATGCTGCAGTACCATCATGAGGAAGAGGCGGCGCTCAGCCTGATTCGCCAGGTTTTGGACGAAGAACCCGATAATGTCCATGCACTGCTGATAGAAACCCGCACTCTCAGTCAGATGGGGCGCGACGACGAGGCCATGACCCGCCTGAAATATGCCGTCGACAACAATCCTCACCACAAACGCCTGCGCCACGACTTGGCCCGCAGGCTGGTTAAAACTGACTTGTATCAGGCCAAAGCGCACTACGAAGTACTGGCCCGTCAATATCCGCAGGATCACGACATCCTGCTGGAGCTGATGCTGATCAACCGAGAACTGGACCATGACGGCGAAGCCGACCAGCAGCTCAAAGTGCTCAGCGACGACCCGGAACACCGCAGCCGCGCCCACTATGTTCTCGGCCGACTTGCCGAAGAAGAACGCGACTGGGCCGACGCGCTCAGTCACTATGAAAATGCCACACAATCCCCTGAATTCAGTGAGGCCAGTCGCCGCCTGGCCAGCATCAGTCTGTCGACGGAAGGTCAGGAAAAAGCACTGGCGCGACTGAAAGCACTGCGCGAAGCCCAGCCCCAGCAGGCAGAAATACTGTATCTACTCGAAGCGGAAATTCTGCGCAAAGAAAGGCTGAATCAGCGGGGCATGACCCTTTTGACGCAGGCATTAGCAGAACTGCCCAACAGCGACCAACTCCGCTACGCCCGCTCACTGTTCGCCGAAGGAATCGGCGACCTGAAAACGGTCGAAACTGATCTGCGCCACATTCTTGCACGCAAACCCGACGACGTAGCGGCATTGAACGCTCTGGGTTACACACTGGCGAATCTGAGTAGCCGGTTAGACGAAGCACAACAACTGGTCTCTCGCGCCCTGACCCTCGAGCCGGACGATCCCGCCATCCTCGACAGCTATGGCTGGATACTGCTGTTGAAAGGCAACACCCAGGAAGCACTGAACTATCTCGAACGCGCCTTCGCACAAGACAGCGACCACGAGATTGCAGCCCATCTTGGCGAAGCCTACTGGCTGCTGGGGCGCGAAGACGAAGCCCGCAAGGTCTGGCAGGAAGGACTCAAAAACACCCCAGACAGCCCAATTATTTATGACACGCTCAAACGCCTGAAACTGATTGATGACTGACTATACCCGCACACTACCTCTGATCGCCGCACTGCTGCTCGTCAGCGCCTGCAGCAGCCTGCCGCCTGCAACATCAACTGACAGCGACTGGCTTATGCAAGGACGTATCGGCCTCTGGATGGGCGATCAGCAAGAAAGCAGCCAGATCCGCTGGCTGCAGTGTGGCCGTGACAATAGCCGCATTCGCCTCAGCGGCCCCATGGGAGTCGGTGGCGCCGAGATCATCAGTGACCGCCACGGAGCGGAACTCAACTACAAAGGGGAGACTCGCCGCGCCCAGAATGCCGAACAACTTGCTGCAGAAATCGGCTGGCCCGTTCCTGTTTATGCTCTGCGCTACTGGCTGCGGGGCCAGGCCGCACCTGACTCACCACTGACGGCAAAGGTCAGCCCCGACGGACGGCTTGCCCATCTGGAACAACTCGGCTGGACACTCGACTTCGCACACGATGCAAACGCCCGTGAAGAGACGCTGCCCAAGCGGGTTGAGGCCCGCCGGCAGGACGTACGCCTTAAGCTGCTGATCAGCAGCTGGTCACAAGCCAGCGAAGAATGTACAAAATGAGCCAGCTCAGCCTACCCTGTCCCGCCAAAATCAACCTATTCCTGCACATCACCGGGCGCCGCCCCGATGGCTACCACGAACTGCAGACGGTTTTTCAGTTGCTCGACTATGGCGACACGCTTCATCTGACTGACAGAAGCGACGGCCAACTGCGCTTCCTGAGTAAACTGCCCGGCGTGAACGACGGCAACAATCTGATCCTGCGCGCCGCAAGGCTGCTACAGGACGCCAGTGGCAGCCCTCTAGGCGCCGATATTCGCTTGGACAAGCGCCTGCCGATGGGCGGCGGCATCGGCGGCGGCAGCTCCGATGCCGCCTCCACCTTGCTGGGCCTGAACAGCTTATGGCAACTCGGCCTGAGTCTGGATGCCCTCGCCGAACTGGGCTTAGAGCTGGGCGCCGATGTGCCCGTCTTCGTTCGCGGACGGACCGCCTGGGCAGAAGGTGTCGGCGAGATCATTCGCCCCATCGACACCGCATCGCGCTGGTATCTGATCCTCCGTCCCGACTGCGAAGTCAGCACCGCAGAAATTTTTTCGCATGAACAATTGACACGTCATGACTCACCCATCAAAATAGCGGCCTTTCTTGAGGGGGCCACTGGAAACAGCTGCCAAAAACTGGTCAGAACGCTGTATCCAGAAGTTGATAAGGCCTTGATTTGGCTGGATCAATTTTCCCCCGCGAGACTCACCGGCACCGGTTCCTGTGTGTTCGCGAGTTTCGACAGCAAGAGTGCAGCAGCCAGTGTTTTGGCGCAGTGCCCGACAAACATGAGCGGGTTTATCGCGAAGGGTGTAAACCACTCGCCACTGCATACCACACTCGCTGAGGCGTAACGATTTACTGGGGTGTCGCCAAGCGGCAAGGCACTGGGTTTTGATCTCAGCATTCGTAGGTTCGAATCCTACCACCCCAGCCATTTTGACAGAGTGACACGAGGTATTCGGCGCTCTGACGGGGAAAGGCAATAGACAGCCTGATCCGGTAGGATCGAACCGAGGTTCGATAAGTGCTTTGCACTTAGGCATCGCAAAGCGATGGCTGAAAGCCAAAGGCCCGGCAGGGCCGCAGCCCATCCTACCACCCCAGCCATTTTCAGATTCCCGCCCTATGGCGGGAATCTTGTTTATGGTTTACGGTTCCAGACAAGCTGCCCGCATGTACTTAATCAGCTTGCCATGAAACCTGCTCTTCACGACTTTAACCTCAGCCTTACAGGACTTCGACCGTGCACAATATGATGGTCTTCAGCGGCAACGCCAACCCCGAGCTGGCTCGCAAGGTTGCCGAGCACCTCCGCCTTCCACTCGGTGACGCCACGGTCAGCAAGTTCAGCGATGGCGAAGTCTTTGTTGAAATCAATGACAACGTACGTGGCGCCGATGTCTTCCTGATTCAGCCAACCTGCGCACCGACCAATGACAATCTGATGGAGCTGGTGGTAATGGCTGATGCCATGCGCCGCGCCTCAGCCGGGCGCATTACTGCCGTCGTCCCCTACTTCGGTTATGCCCGCCAGGATCGCCGTGTACGCTCTCAGCGCGTACCCATCTCTGCCAAGGTTGTGGCTGACATCCTCAGCGGTGTGGGCATCAATCGCGTTCTGACCGTCGACCTGCACGCCGAACAGATTCAGGGCTTCTTTGATGTTCCCGTCGACAATGTCTACGGCTCACCCATTCTGCTGGACGACATTACTCGACAAAACTACCCGGACCAGATGGTCGTTTCTCCCGATATCGGCGGCGTTGTTCGCGCCCGCGCTGTCGCCAAGCGACTGAACGATGCCGACCTGGCAATTATCGACAAGCGCCGCCCGAAAGCCGGTGTCGCTCAAGTCATGCATATCATCGGTGAAGTTGAAGGCAAGACCTGCCTGCTGGTCGACGATATGGTCGATACTGCCGGAACACTTTGCAAAGCCGCCGCCGCACTGAAAGCGCAAGGCGCTGCAAAAGTTGTCGCTTACTGTACACATCCTGTATTATCCGGGCCCGCTGTGGACAACATCAGCAATTCCGATCTGGATGAGCTGGTGGTGACTGACACGATCCCCCTGTCAGAAGCTGCAGCCAACTGCACAAAAATTCGCCAGCTTACCCTGGCAAACCTGCTGGCCGAGTCGATTCGACGGGTCAGCAATGAAGAGTCGATCAGCGCCCTGTTCCGCTAATTCCAGCGCAACACCACACTGCTTCGACATACGCCGCCGGACTGGTCGCAAGTTCGGCGGTTTTTCGCTTTATATGAGGAGACATTATGTCCAGCGAATACACGGTAAACGCCAAAGCGCGTACTGACGTAGGGAAAGGTGCGAGCCGCCGCCTGCGTCGCTTGGCTAGCGAAGTTCCTGCGATTATCTACGGTGGCGACAGAGCCCCTCAGATGATCAGCATTCCCCACAAAGATCTGGTCTGGTTCCTGGAAGACGAAGCGTTCTTCAGCTCCGTTTTGACCATTGACGTCGACGGCAACAAAGAGTCTGTGGTCATTAAAGACTTGCACCGTCACCCAGCCAAAGCGCAGCTTCTGCACGCAGATTTCCTGCGCGTCAGCGCCGACACCAAGATCACACTGCAAGTACCGCTGCACTTCATCAACGAAGAAGGCTGCCACGGTGTGAAAATGCAGGGTGGTTCTATCACCCACGCAATGACCGAACTGGAAGTCCAGTGTCTGCCTAAAGATCTGCCCGAGTTCATCGAAGTGGACATGCTGGACCTGAAAACCGGCGATATCGTCCACATTTCAGACCTGAAACTGCCTGCTGGCGTTGAAAGCACCGCACTGATTCTGGGCGAAGACCACGACTCAGCCGTTGCCAGCGTTCAAGCACCTCGCGGTGGCGGCAGCAGTGATGACGACGCTGAAGAAGACAGCGAAGGCGAGAGCGAAGAATCTTAATTTCGCTTTGAGCAGGCGCCCCAGTGACCCGAATCAAACTGATTGTTGGGCTGGCCAACCCCGGCCAGCAATATCAGGATACTCGTCACAACGCGGGTGCCTGGCTCGTCTCTGAGCTGGCCCGACAACAGGGCTGCTCGCTACAGGCCGAATCGCGTTTTCATGGCGATACCGGCCGTTTTTTTATGGACGGGCAGGACATTCGCCTGCTTATCCCCTCCACCTATATGAATCGCAGTGGTCAAGCCATTGCAGCAATGGCCAATTTCTTCAAAATTGCGCCGGAAGAAATCCTGATTGCCCACGACGAACTCGACCTGCCTCCGGGCAGCGCCCGCTTTAAAAGCGGCGGCGGGCACGGCGGACACAATGGCCTTCGCGACAGTATCGAGAAGCTGGGCAACAACCGGAACTTCCATCGGCTGCGCATTGGCATTGGTCATCCGGGCAGCGCAGACCAGGTCACCGGCTATGTACTGGGCAAACCCAGCAATGATGACCGTATTGCGATTGACCACTGCATTGATGAAGCACTTCGCTGCCTGCCGGACGCCGTCAACGGTGACTGGGCCAAGGCCATGAATCGACTACACAGCTACAAACAGGGATAACACCATGGGTTTCAATTGCGGCATCGTCGGACTTCCCAACGTCGGCAAATCGACACTGTTTAACGCCCTCACCAAGGCGGGCATCGACGCCGAGAACTTCCCCTTCTGCACCATTGAACCCAACTCTGGCATCGTGGCCGTACCCGATCCTCGCCTGCAGGTTTTGTCAGGCATCGTGTCCCCCGAACGCGTGCTTCCCGCAACCATGGAGTTCGTCGATATCGCCGGACTGGTTGCCGGCGCTTCCAAAGGCGAAGGCTTGGGCAACAAGTTCCTGGCTAATATCCGCGAAACCGATGCCATTGCTCACGTCGTACGCTGCTTTGATAACGACAACGTCATTCACGTCGCCAACAAAGTCGATCCTGCCGCCGATATTGATGTGATCAACACCGAACTGGCACTGGCAGACCTCGATGCCGTAGAGAAGCAGCTGCAGAAAGTCAGCCGCACCGCCAAAAGCGGCGACAAAGAAGCTGTGGCAATGAAAGCGCTACTGGAGAAGCTCCAATCACACTTGGACGAAGGCAAGCCGCTGCGCTCATTGACGCTGGATGACAACGAACAGGCACGGGCCGCCACGCTGCACCTGCTGACGACCAAGCCAACCATGTACATCGCTAACGTCAACGAAGATGGCTTTGAAGACAATCCCCACCTGGATGTGGTGCGCCGTATTGCGGAAGAAGAAGGGGCTATCGTCGTGCCCATCTGCAACAAACTGGAATCGGAAATCGCCGAACTCGACGACGAGGAAAAAGGCGAGTTCCTGGCCGATCTCGGCATGGAAGAGCCCGGTCTGGATCGCGTTATTCGCGCGGGCTACCAGTTGCTGGGCCTGCAGACCTACTTTACGGCAGGTGTTAAAGAAGTCCGCGCCTGGACCATCCCGGTTGGCGCCACAGCGCCCCAATCGGCTGGCAAAATCCACACCGACTTTGAGAAAGGCTTCATTCGTGCCGAAGTCATCGGCTACGACGACTACGTAAGCAACAAGGGTGAACAAGGCGCCAAAGACGCCGGCAAATGGCGACTGGAAGGCAAGGACTACATCGTCAAAGACGGCGACGTCGTCCACTTCCGCTTTAACGTCTAATGCACTGCACGCAGGCTTGACAAGCTACTGAGAAGTCAGGAAAATGCGCGCCTTCTCTCGACAGAGATCTGTGGCAAGGTAGCTCAGTTGGTTAGAGCACAACACTCATAATGTTGGGGTCGGCGGTTCGAATCCGCCCCTTGCTACCACTATTCAAGAAGGCCACCCAAGCGGTGGTTTTTTTATGCCAGAGAAAAAGCCCTCTGCCCTCCACGGCTGGATGAAAACCGCCGTCGCTCAATGGGTGCAGCGCTTGCCATCTCCCGAAATCAGTAGTTGCCGCCAATCACACTGCATGCCATTGAGCATCGTCGCCCATAGCGCTAAAACAGCGCTTGTCAGTCGCAATGTGTCTCAGTAAGAGGCAAATTCCACCGGGTTCACAAGTTTCCCCCATCCCCCACACATTTACGCTAATATGCTTTCATGATGAGGAGCTTACTGAGATAAGCTAAAGTACAAGCTTGCTCACCAAGCACCGATATAACAACTCACGGCTGTCTCTTCGACACCGCCGCCTAGAATAGATTGGAACTAAGTAGGGGACTCGTATGAAGCTCTTGTTGCGCGCCGGCATTCTTACCGTAGCAACTGTGATTGCCGCCTGTGGCGGCGGTGGCGGCAGCGATGGCCCCAAAGTGTCACCTGGCGAGGGAAATCCAACCACACCGGGCGGAGATGGCGACAGCACGTCGGTTTTGGCCGCTGGCTATAATCAAGGCAGCAGCTTCGTCAGCGAGGCGATTCAGGCATCTACCACTGCTTTGGCAAATGGAGAATCCTCTACGCTTGTCGTTAAGCTCGCTCTCGTTGACAGCACTGACAACAGTTTTACGTTGGTCGAAGAAAGTGCCGATATCGAATTCTCCTCAACCTGCGCTAATACCGGCCTGGCAACCATAACCCCCGCAACATCAAGCAGCGATACCGGCAACTTTACTGCGACCTACACCAACAACGGTTGCTCAGGCGAAGATGTTGTTACCGCTGAGATTAGCTATAACGGTGAATCGGTTTCTGCCGAAGTCAGCCTGAACACCAGCAATGCCAGTATCAGGATGGGCAGTTTGGTCGGCGGCATTTTTACTGAAGGGGTTATCAGCAGTACGCCTCAATCAACGCTGAGCGCCGGCGACTCTGCCCAGCTCAGCGTGCGCTTGGTCGATCAGGACAATGCAGCCTACACCGGTGCCGCCGATGTCTTTTTCAGCTCCCCCTGCATTAACAGCGGCGCCGCTGAAGTCAGCTCCGCCATTGTCAGCAACTCCAGCGGCACCGTTGTGACGACCTACACCAACCTCAACTGTGATGGCACCGATACCGTCACCGCGATTAGCAGCGTCGGCAGCGCTACACTTCAAGCCAGCACCGACCTCAGCGTTGAAGAACCTCCCCTTGGTGCTCTGCAATTCGTCTCTGCGGCGCCGCAAATCCTGATGCTAAAAGGTACCGAAGGCGCCATCGATACAGCCGATGATGGCCGCGAAATCGGCGCACAGTCGGTTGTTACCTTCAGCGTCACCAGCGATAACGGCTCAGCACTGCCAAACCAACAGGTAAATTTTGAGCTGGTTACTGGCGACAGCGGCACAGGCAACACAGGTAATGACGCATTCCTGAGCCGGTACACTGCATTTACAGACCCTAACGGCCAAGTCACTACTGTCGTCAACCCCGGTACGACAGCGACCCCAATCCGGGTTCGCGCCACCGCGACCCGCAATGGTATTGAGATTTCCGCCGTATCCAGTCGACTAGTTGTCACTACCGGCATTCCTGACCAGGACAGCTTTTCACTCAGCGTCTCAGCCTTCAATATTGACGGCTGGGCCTACGATGGCGTGGAAACCGACATCACTATTCGTGCAGCGGACCGCTTCAACAACCCAGTACCCAATGGCACTGCTCTGACGTTCTGGGCGGAAGGTGCAGCAATTGAGCCGAGTTGCGTCACCACAGGAGGCGCATGCACGGTCAAACTGCGCTCGCAAGAGCCCCGCCCGGGAACGGGGCGTGTAACCATCCTCGCTCGCGCTATCGGTGAAGAGAGTTTCAGTGACACCAGCCCGACCAATGGTCGCTTTGAGGATGCCGAAACATTCGGAGATCTTGGCGAACCCTACCTCGATACCAATGAGAACTGCGCCTTTGATCCAGGCGATGAAAAATTTGCCGACTTTAATAATGACGGCCAGAGAAACGGGGGCAACGGCCTGTACGACGGACTTCTCTGTAACAACAATGCCGGGAATGCCTTGTGCAATCCCGATTCAGAGACCATTTTTACCAGCGCTCAGGCTGTTATCGTTCTGTCGGGCTCCACAGACTTGGACATTGACCTGTTCCTGAGAGGCGGCCTCACACTGCCCGCGATCGATAGCTGCGGCGGCGATACGGTTAACAGCGGCAGCCGGGTGCCCGCGTCCACACTGAGCGAGGTAGTTCTGGACTGCGGGCAAGCCATCACAGTTGCCATAGAAGACGGTAGAGGCCAAGTTCCTCCCGCTGGCACCACCGTCTCAGCGCAAACCAGCCAGGGTGAACTGATCGGCCCCACCGAGTACCCAATGGGCTCCACAAATGCCTACGGACCTTGGCTGGAAACCTTCTTTCTTGATCCCGCCGACAATGCCGGTGATGGCGTGTTTACCGTTACCGTCACCACACCGGACACCGATGGCGGCGCAAGCACAACCTACACCTCGCTACTCTCTGTGTTGCAGCGCGACTTTGAAATCGCCGCTGATCAACCTGGCGTAGAAGAGGAAAATATACAAATTGACACTGTGGACGGAGCCACCGTCCAACTCAGCATCAAAGAAGCCAACGACCTCGGTTTCCCAACGGGATCAACCGTGAAGCTTTCTCTGACCCAAGGCTCAATCAGCAATGGCGACGAATTTGTCATCCCCAACAATCAGCTGGGGACCTTCCGTCGCAATATCGAGATTGCTCCCTCAGGCAGCGAGGGCTTTGGCTTCCTGACAGTTACTCTGCAAACACCGCAGGCCGAAGGATGTAACGCAGAGAAGGTTTATCTCGGCGAATTCCAAGTTGAGGAAGTCACGCCCGCTCCAGCCCCTTGAATAGGTGTTAAGCACAGCTCGTGCAGCAGCCAGACCGAATGTGCTGCTGCACAGTGTATTTTATCTTCAAAAGCTTGTATTCCACTGCTAGCGATAACGCAAAAGGCTATATATGAAATCCCGCCACCTCCTCGCTCTCCTATCTGCACTTAGCTGCACCTTGGCAGAGGCCTCAGAAACCGGCCGCCATTTTTCATACGTTGAAGCGGCTTACGCCTACCAAAGCACCGATTGGGGGCCTTTCGAGGAAGAAAAGAACGCTACGTTTCTGGCCAGTGGCGAAGCCTTTGAATATGTCCATGGGCACGTACGCTATAACGATGGCGATACCTATATGCCGAGAGGCGTCATTCAGGACGGCTGGTGGACCTACGGTATTGGCGCTCACTACTATCTGAGCCCCACTACCTCGGTGCTAATTGGAGCCGATCGCCACGAGATGGAATCGCAGAGCAATCGCCGAAATCAGCGCGGCTGGGAATACAAGGTTGGGATACGCCACGACTTTAATGAAAAGTGGCGCGCCACGCTGGAGATCGGTGAGCACAATCTTATCGTCGGTGACGACTCCACATTTATTGTCGAAGCAATTTATCACCCCATAAAAGCACTCGGCTTGACCTTCCGCGTACGGGATTATGACAAGCTCGACCTGAGCTCCTACGAGCTGGGCGCACGCTGGAGCTATTAATCGCCCCTCTCCATCGGGGGCGTCTATGCTAGAATCGCCGCAAATTTTTTAGCGTCGTCCCCGATGAACAAAACCGACACCATTTACGCCTCCCCTCAGGCAGACCTGCAACGCTTTGCCTTCGATGAAAAGGTTGTGGAAGTGTTTCCGGATATGATCCAACGATCCGTTCCCGGCTACGCGACCATTATCGCCATGACGGGTGTCATGGCCGGGCGCTATGCCAAAGCGGGCAGCAACTGCTATGACCTCGGTTGCTCACTGGGCGCAAGCTCGCTGGCGATCAGTCGCGAAACCCGAGACAGAGATTTACAGTTGATTGGCGTCGACAACTCCGCAGCGATGATCGAACGCTGTCGCGAATACTGCACGCAATCCAACACTGATATAGAACTGCGCTGCGAGAGTATTCAAGACACGGCGCTGAGTAACGCCTCCGTGGTCGTGCTGAATTTTACCCTGCAGTTTGTTCCCGAGGATCAACGCCAGGCACTGTGTCAGCGCATCAGTGATGCCATGCTACCCGGCGGCATTCTCATCCTGTCGGAGAAAATTCAATTCGCCGATGCCCACCTTCAGGAACTGAATACCGACCTGCACCACGCCTTCAAACGCGCGAACGGCTACAGCGACCTGGAAGTGGCCCAAAAGCGCAGCGCCCTTGAAAACGTCTTGATGCCCGAAACCTTGAGCGCACACCAGCAACGCCTTAAAGCCTGTGGGTTCAGCAGCGTAGATGTATGGTTTCAATGCTTTAATTTCGCATCGATGGTGGCGATCAAATGAACAGCCCGCGTATGGACTATCGCCCTTTCCTCGAAAAGCTTGCCCAAAGTGAAGCGCTGGCTGAATGGGCAGCACAACTGCCTGCACAGATCGCCAAGGGCCTTAATCCAAAACGCTATGGCGACCTGCCAAGATGGCAGACAGCACTCGACAGCCTGCCCACGCTCACTCCCGACACCCGCCACCTGAACCGTTCACGCGTTGGCGCCGAGGGCGCTGCCGACGAGGCCAGCCGCCAAATTCTGACGGACGCCCTGAAGGGCCTGCACCCCTGGCGCAAAGGCCCTTTTGAACTGTTCGGCGTACATATCGATACCGAGTGGCGCAGCGACTGGAAATGGGATCGCCTCGAGCAGGCACTGTCACCCTTGGCCGGACGCCGGGTGCTGGATGTGGGCTGCGGCAGTGGCTATCACTGCTGGCGCATGCGCGGCGCCGGCGCCGAACTCGTGGCGGGCATCGACCCCACCCCCCTGTTCATCGTGCAGTATTTCGCCCTGCAATATTACCTTCAGGATTTCGCCGTAGCGGTACTGCCCATGGGCATTGAGCATCTGCCAGAGAAGCTTGCCGCTTTCGACACCGTCTTCTCCATGGGCATTCTCTACCACCGCCGCTCCCCGTTCGACCATCTGCTGCAACTGCGCGATGCCCTGCGCCCAGGCGGGGAACTGGTACTGGAAACGCTAGTGGTTGACGGTGAACTGGGGCATACACTGGTTCCGGAGGGGCGCTACAGTAAGATGGGTAACGTCTGGTTTATCCCCTCCACCGCCACACTCGAAAGCTGGCTTCGCAAAGCGGGCTTCAGGGACATTCAACTCGTCGACGTTTCGACCACCACCACTGATGAGCAGCGCAGCACCGACTGGATGCAATTCCACTCTCTCGCCGACTTTCTCCACCCCGATGACCCCAGCCTGACCATCGAGGGCTACCCCGCCCCAAAACGCGCCGTGCTGATCGCCCAAAAACCCTGAACGCCCGCCACAACAGGCACTTAGTGGACATTGTTCATACTTTGAGAAAAAATAAGGCCAAAACCGGCGCAGCTTGCGGGCACTGTGGTAACGTTTCTGCGGATGTGCGACGGTGATAATAACGGCAACATGCCAATACAAACGGGGTAGCCTCGGCATTGATGGATGCGGCAGCGGCAGATAAGTTGACAGCGACGTTGGTCTCACTGACCAATGCGTGGTTTGACGACCATCTGTATCGTTTCCTGGAACGCCTGCAAGACAACTTTCATCGCCGTGCACTGGACAGTCGAGACGATAGCGAGCAGCAAGCACTACTCAACCAGCAACAGCGCATCCGCAGCGGCCAAGACGAAGCCTACCGGCAGTTTACCCGGCAACTGCAGCAAAAAATCAGTGGTGCCACACCCTATATCCCCGGCTACCACCCCAAGCTCGACCTGTTGATGCAGCGCTGTGATCAACAGCAAAATCCTCAGCTCAGTGAGCGCGCCAGTCGTCTGTGCCGAGCGATCTCACCCATGTCGATTCTCGCGGGCTTCCAACAACTGACTGATCCGTTGAAAATCGACAGTCAGCACCTCAGCCAAAGCCTGACCTTGTTCAACGTTTTGGTAATGCGGGAAATTCAGCAACTCTACGACAGCCTGCTCAATCAACTGCCCGATAGTGGCGATGAACAAAGTGGCGGATTGGACGGCTGGATCGCCCATATCGAGCGCCAACTCAATCAACAGAATTTAACTGCCCAGCAACGCGCCCTGAATGAGGCACGTCTTGCACGCCTGCGCTCCCGGCACAGTGGCGCGCCCGCCAGCCGCAGCCAGGAAACGCTGAGCGATCAGCAGCTACTGCGCGAGGCAGCAGCAATCTTCACCCGCTGCAGACTGAACCGTCAGCAACAATTCCCACCGCGTATGCTGGCGTCACTGAATACCCTGCAAACATTGGTCAGCGGTGTTGCATTACAAGAGCGGCGCCTGTTCCTCAATCCGCTGCACCCCGCGCGCCAACTCAGCCAACAACTGGTATCGGGTAGCCTTCGCTGGCAACAGGCCGACCCCTTGCTACAAGAGGAGTTCGAGAGCGCCCTGCACCGTATTGTTCGCAAGCTGCGAAACAGCGAACTGAACAGTGAGGCATTTACCGCGCAGCAGGCCGATGTCGATCACTGCTGTCAGCAGCTGGTGCAGAGTGCCAAGCTCAATGACCGTCGGCGGCTGCATCTTGAAGCCGGCAAGCGGCGGGTGACCCGTCTGCGCCGAAAAGTGCATACGCTGATCGACCAGAAGACCCATGGCGTCAATCTGCCAGCCAGTGTCGACAACCTGCTTTATGGTCCCATGACCGGTATTTTGCTCTATCACTGGCTGCGCAATGGCAGTAACAGTGACGCGCTGCGCCGCAACCTCGGGCTTGTCGACGATATTCTCTGGTATATCAAACCTCACCGGGAATGGGCCTTGATGCGCCGCGCCAAAGCCATGGGCAGCGATATCGAACAGCGCCTGCTCGATGGCTTGAAGCGCGTCAATGTCGACGACAGCAGCGCCCGCACACTGATCGATGAACTGCACCAGCTCCGCCTGATCGCCTCAGGCCTGTCCGGCATCAGCGGCCAGGGCGATCGCCACTGACCCCATCTTACTGCCGCTTCACAAAGCAGTTATACTTAGCGACTGCGGTATTCACAGCACCGCGCGACGACACAGCCAACGCACAAGCGCATTTAAGGTGACGATCTTGCAACTCGACCAAGCCTCTACGGAACAACTCCGCGAATGGGAAAGCGCTCTCAGCGCGCAGTATGAAGAATTTAAAGCCGCCGGGCTCAACCTCGACCTGACACGCGGCAAGCCCAGCAGCGAACAGCTCAGCCTGTCCGACGCGATTCTCGACGTGCTCGGGCACGACCTGAGCAACGAAACCAATACCGACCTGCGTAACTATGGCGGCCTGGACGGCATTGCCGAGTGCAAGCGCCTGTTTGCCCCGGTACTGGGCGTCTCTACCGACGAAATTCTGATTGGCGGCAACAGCAGTCTGACCCTGATGTACTTCGCTGCAATGTTCGCCAACCATATGGGCTTTGGCGATCTGGGCAAAGCGTGGAGCGATGGCGGGCAAACGGTGAAATTCCTTTGCCCGGTGCCCGGCTACGACCGCCACTTTGCTGTTTGCGAACACCTCGGCATTGAAATGATCCCGGTCAGCATGAACGACAATGGCCCGGATATGGACGAAGTCGAAGCGCTGGTAAAAGCCGACGCCAGTATCAAAGGTATTTGGTGCGTACCCCGCTTCAGCAACCCGACCGGGATTGTGTACAGCGATGATGTCGTCAAGCGCATTGCAGAGCTTGGCAAGATCGCAGGCGACAACTTCCGCGTATTCTGGGATAACGCCTACGCCGTGCACAGCCTCAGCGACAGTGCTCCGGAGCTGGCTAATCTGATGGACGCCTGCCGCAATGCGGGCACCGAAAACAGCGTCTACCTGTTCGGCTCCACCTCTAAAATCACCTACGCGGGTGCTGGCGTTGCCTTTGTCGGTATGTCTGCCGCCAATCTGAAAGCATTCAAACACCATTTGGGGATGACGCAGATTGGCCCCGACAAAATCAACCAGCTCCGCCATGTACGTTTGCTGCAAGACAGCAACGGCCTGGCCGCACATATGCGCGAACACGCGGCTGTCCTCAAACCGCGCTTTGATATTGTGCTGAAGCATCTCAACGAGGGTATTGGCGACAGTGGCCTGCTGAGCTGGACGGCGCCCGAGGGCGGCTATTTTATCGCCGTCGACACCCTGCCCGGCCTCGCCAAGCAAGTGGTGGCCATGGCGGCCGATGCCGGCGTAAAACTGACCCCCGCAGGGGCGACCTTCCCCTACGGCAAAGACCCGCAGGACCGCAACATCCGCCTTGCGCCCAGCGTTCCTACGCTGGAGGAAATCGATCGCGCCATGCAAGTCTTCGTGACGTGCGTAAAGCTCGCCTCCGTGCGCCAGCGACTGGGCTGAACCCTAGCAAAGCGCATAAAAAAGGGGCCCAGTGGCCCCTTTTTATTTTGTCGGCTTTACTCACCGACCAGCATCGCCTCTCATGGCGCGAGGCTTAATCGCTACTCGGTGATGGACGGCTACCGGGCATGGGGAAGTGACGTACATTACTGCCGCCCTCAGACTCCAGAATTTTTCCGGCCCCTTCTTTTTCCACTTCATCGATGCGAATCACCGAATGCATGGGAAGGTAACTGCGAATCACTCCGCTGAATTCATTTTTCAGCTTTTCTTCGCCGGGGTTGACCACAATCTGCCCAGGCTCGCCGAATACAAACTCCTCCACCTCGATAAAACCGTACATATCGCTCTGATAAATCGCGCGGGCATACAGCTCGTAAACTTGGTTGTTGTTGTGAAAGATCACCTTGTAAATCGGGGTCTTGGGCATCACTTGGGCAGTTCTCAATTGGGCGGTAAATGTCCCGCGCCGGGCCATCGCCCGCGGGGCGGCGGATGATACCATAATTCGCCCACAGGCACCGAACTGATTGGGATTTAGGCAGCAAGACCGCTATAATGTCGGCCCATTTTCCAGCGCCCGTCGCCGAACCATGACTGAAAAGACCAAAAAGCTGTACATCAAAACCCACGGTTGCCAGATGAATGAGTACGACTCCGCGCGTATTCAGGACCTGCTGGGGGTCAGTCACGGCCTGGAACCCACTGACAACCCCGAAGAAGCCGACGTTCTGCTGCTCAATACCTGCTCTATCCGGGAAAAGGCGCAAGAGAAGGTCTTCCACCAACTCGGCCGCTGGAAACAGCTCAAGGAAAGCAACCCGGAACTGATTATTGGTGTCGGCGGCTGTGTCGCCAGTCAGGAAGGCTCAGACATCGGCAAGCGTGCGCCCTACGTCGACGTGATTTTCGGACCGCAGACGCTGCACCGCGTACCCGACATGCTGAACCAACGCAAACCGGACGGCCCGGTAGTCGTGGATGTCACCTTCCCGGAAATCGAAAAATTCGACAGCCTGCCCGAACCCAGTGTGGATGGCCCCAGCGCTTTTGTGTCGATTATGGAAGGCTGCTCCAAATACTGTACGTTCTGCGTGGTGCCCTACACACGCGGCGAAGAAGTCAGCCGCCCCTTTGACGATGTCATTGCCGAAGTCGCCCAACTCGCTGCCAAGGGCGTGCGCGAAGTCAATCTGCTCGGACAGAACGTAAACGCCTATCGCGGCGAAAATCACGAGGGCGAAATAGTCGACTTCGCCGAACTGCTGAGTTTTGTCGCTCAGGTACCCGGTATCGAGCGCATTCGCTACACCACCTCACACCCGGTTGAATTCAGCGATGCCCTGATTGAGGCCTATCGCGACATTCCCGAACTGGTCGATCACCTGCACCTGCCGGTGCAGAGCGGCAGCGACCGTATTCTGGCCGCGATGAAGCGGGGCCACGTTGCCGAGGAATACCGGGCAAAAATCGCCAAACTGCGAGCCATCCGCCCGAACATCAGCCTGTCGTCCGATTTCATCATCGGCTTTCCCGGTGAAACCGAAGACGATTTCAACGACACCATGAAACTGATCGCCGATATCGGCTTCGATCACAGCTTCAGCTTTATATACAGCGCCCGCCCCGGTACCCCCGCTGCCCAGTTGGACGACGACACCCCGGACGCCGTGAAGAAAGAGCGCCTGCAACGCCTGCAGCATCGCATTCTGCAACAGGCCAACCAGATCAGCCGACAAATGGTCGGCAGCACCCAACGCATTCTGGTAGGCGGTGTGTCCAAGAAAGATCCGGGGCAACTGCAAGGTCGTACTGAAAATAACCGAGTGGTGAATTTTTCGTCGACGAATCAATCTCTTATCGGAAACTTTGTCGACGTTCTCATTACTGAAGCACTGCCGAACTCACTGCGCGGCGAGCTGGTTCACTGAGCCCGGTGTAAAGCGCGGATTTCCGAGCAGCTAAAATCGGCGTATTCTTCCCGTTATATCCCCTGATCAGGCCGCTGCGGCGGCAAGCGGAGTCACATTGACAGCACAGGCAACACAACGCGTACTTACTCTCGAACCCAGCGACAGCCAGCACCTGGCCGCCCTCTGCGGCCATCTCGACGAGCACCTGAAACTGATTGAACAGCGGCTGCATGTGCATATTGCCGCACGCGCCAACACCTTTCAGGTCAGCGGCGACGACAGTGCCGTGGAAGAAGCAGTACAGCTGCTGAAGCATCTGTACCGAGAGAGCACCTCAGGCACCACTCTCAACCCCGAGGCAATTCATCTGCGCATGCAGAAGTCTCACCTTGAAGAGCTGTCTTCGCCCAGTGAGCCAGTGGTGATCCGCACCAAGAAGGGCAGCATCAAACCCCGTGGCGGCAATCAACAGAACTATGTGCGCGCGATTCGTCAGCACGACGTGAACTTCGGTATTGGCCCAGCGGGGACCGGCAAGACCTATCTGGCGGTGGCCTGTGCCGTTGAGGCACTGCTGGCACACGATATCCAGCGTATTCTGCTGGTGCGCCCGGCAGTGGAAGCGGGCGAGAAGCTGGGCTTCCTGCCCGGCGATCTCGCGCAGAAAATCGACCCTTACCTGCGCCCACTCTACGACGCCCTGTACGAAATGCTCGGCAACGAAACGGTGACCAAGCTGATTGAACGCAATGTCATCGAAATTGCGCCACTGGCGTATATGCGGGGCCGCACTCTGAATGACTCTTTCATTATTCTCGACGAGGCGCAAAACACGACTCGGGAGCAGATGAAAATGTTCCTCACCCGTATCGGCTTTGGCTCCACCGCCGTTATTACCGGCGATGCCACGCAGATCGACCTACCACGCGGCACACCCAGCGGACTCACGCATGTGATGACGGTACTGGGCGATGTCGACGGCATCAGCATGACTAACTTCCAGGCCAAAGACGTAGTGCGCCACCCGCTGGTACAGAAAATTGTCGAAGCCTACGCGGCCTTTGAAGATGCCCCCCAGCGCTGACCTGACTCTGGAACTCGACCTGCAAATTGCCTGCGACCCGGCACCGGGCTTACCTTCGCAGGCGCAGCTAAAAAGCTGGGCAGAAGCCGCGTTACGGGGACGTCGCAACGACGCGGAACTCAGCATCCGCCTGGTGGATGAGGCCGAGAGCCAGACCCTGAACCGCGACTACCGCGGCAAGGACAAGCCCACCAACGTATTGTCATTTCCCGCCGACCTGCCTCCCGAACTGGAATTGCCCCTGCTGGGCGATTTGGTCGTATGTCGGCAAGTCGTTGAGCGCGAGGCCGAGGAACAGCACAAGGCGCCTCACGACCACTGGGCGCATATGATAATTCACGGTACACTCCACCTGCTCGGTTTTGACCATATTGATGATGGCGAGGCCGAGGTCATGGAAGCGCTGGAGATTGCCCTGCTCGGGCAGCTCGGCATAGACAATCCCTATTGATCCGGCACGACCGCCACATGCGAGGACAGCACACAAAATCATGAGCGAAGACCGATCTAGCAGCGATCCGGGTGATAAATCCTGGATCGAAAAAATTGCCCATGCTTTTTCCTCAGAACCGAAAACCCGTGAAGACCTGCTTGAACTTCTCGCAGTAGCCCGTCAGAACGAAGTGATCGACGACGATGCCACCAGCATCGTAGAAGGTGCCATGCATATCAGCGAAATGCAGGCCCGTGAGATCATGATCCCTCGCCCCCAAATGGTGGTACTCAAGGCCGATCAGCCATTGAGCGAACTGCTGCCGGTCATTATTGAAACGGGCCACTCCCGCTACCCGGTTATTGGCGACAGCCTCGACGAGGTATTGGGGATTCTGCTGTCCAAGGACTTGCTGCCACTGCTGTGGAAAACCGGCAATACCGACGACATCGACCTGCGCGCCATTCTGCGCCCGGCCACTCTGGTTCCGGAAAGCAAACGCCTGAATGTGCTGCTGCGGGACTTCCGCGAAAAACGCAACCATATGGCCGTCGTGATTGACGAATACGGCGGCGCCGCCGGGCTGATCACCATTGAAGATATCCTCGAGCAAATCGTCGGCGACATCGAAGATGAGTACGATGAAGAAGACGATCTGCCCATTCGCAAGATCGCCGACAACGACTATGTCGTCAAAGCGCTCACCCCCATCGAAGACTTTAACGAGCACTTCGGGGCGGCGCTGAATCACGACGAGTTCGATACTATCGGCGGCCTGCTGCTACAGTCTTTCGGACACCTGCCCAGCCGCAACGAAGTGGCACAACTGGACCGCTTTGAGTTCAAGGTCGTCAATGCCGACCACCGGCAGATTCACCTGCTGCGCATGCGACAACTGCCGGAAAGCTAAAAACTTGAACTCCCCTCACCGCCAAGGTCTACAATGGGCGGATAGGCAACGTCGAGGGGAGTTTTATGTCTGCCAGCAGCACGCTCGAAGCACTGAATAATCTGGCCCACAGCATCATCAGTTACAGCGCTCTGCTACTGGTCTTTGTGGTGGGTGTAGGCCTGCTCTACCTCGTGTGGCTGTACTATCGCGATGTCACGCAAACCCAGCACGCCATTCGCCGTAACTACCCACTGATCGGCCGCTTTCGCTACCTGTTCGAGCATCTCGGCGAATTCTTCCGCCAGTATTTTTTCGCCATGGACCGCGAGGAACTGCCGTTTAACCGCGCCCAGCGTTCCTGGGTGTATCGAGCGGCCAAAAATCTCGACAACACCATTGCCTTCGGCTCGACACGATCCCTGAACCACCCCAACGAAGTCCTGTTTATGAACTGCCTGTTCCCGACCTTGAGTCAGGACGCGGCCCCCACCCACAGCGTGTGTATCGGCGAGGGCTTCTGCGATAAGCCGTTTGCCAGCTCCGCCATTTTCAATATCTCCGGCATGAGCTTTGGCGCCATATCCAAACCGGCCATTCGTGCGTTGGCGGCAGGCGCCAAAGAAGCGGGCATCTGGATGAATACCGGTGAAGGTGGGTTGTCCCCTTACCACCTGGAAGCGGGCTGCGACATCGTTTTTCAGATTGGTACCGCCAAGTACGGCGTGCGCGATGACCACGGTCATATCAGCGAGGAGCGACTGCGCGATATCGCCGCCCACCCGCAGGTGCGCATGTTCGAGCTTAAACTCAGCCAGGGCGCCAAACCCGGCAAAGGCGGCATATTGCCCGGCGGCAAGGTCACCGAAGAAGTATCGAAAATTCGCGGCATTCCGGTTGGACAGGATTCGATCAGCCCCAATGGGCACCCCGATATTCGCAGCGTTGACGAGCTGCTCGATAACCTGATGCGGATACGGCGAATTACGGGAAAGCCGGTCGGTTTTAAAATGGTGCTGGGCTTCAGCGAATGGCTGGATGAGCTGGGCGAGGCGGTCCACCGCCGCGGTTTGGAGTACGCGCCGGACTTCATCACCATCGACAGCGCTGACGGCGGTACCGGCGCCGCGCCGCAAAGCCTGATGGATTACGTCGGCCTGCCACTGCGCCGCAGCCTGCCACTGGTGGTCGACAAACTGAATGAATACCACCTGCGAGAGCGCGTTAAGGTGATCGCCTCCGGCAAAATGATCAACCCCGCCGAAGCCGCCTGGGCGCTGTGTGTCGGGGCCGATTTTATTGTCAGCGCGCGCGGCTTTATGTTTGCGCTCGGCTGCATTCAGGCGCTGCAGTGCAACAAAAACACCTGCCCCACCGGCATCACCACGCACAATCCGGAGCTTCAGCGCGGCCTGGTCCCCGAAGACAAAGCCAAGCGAGTGGCCAACTACGCGAAGAACCTGATGCATGAAGTCGGCGTGATTGCCCACTCCTGCGGCGTACGAGAAGCTCGCTCTCTGCAACGCAAACATGTCTACTTGATCGATGAGCGCGGCGTACCGGAGCCGCTCAGCGACCGCTATCCCGATAAAACACCGCGACCGGAGTACCTGATCGCCACCGACAGTGTCCCAGTGCCACGGACAGCCCCCAAGGAAACCCGCCTGAACGAACCCGCCGAGGAATAGTCTGCTAATGCGCGCTGGCAGCCGTCACAGCGCACCGTTACACTAGCGCGCAGTCGCAGCACAGCGATCCTTGCTGACCACTCGGAGCCACAACAGGATGAAGCGGATAATTGCCGCGCTGGGCGGGGCACTCGTGCCACTGTCTCTCGCCCCTTTTAATATTTGGCCAATAGGCATCCTGTGCATGGCCATCCTGGCCTGGGCACTGGATGACAGCTCACCCAAGGAAGGATTCTTTCGAGGCTGGTTATTTGGCAGCGGCAGCTTTCTGACGGGTGTCTCCTGGATTTTTGTCGCTATGTACGTGTACGGCGACACCTCCGCGCCCCTGTCAGCGCTGATGACCGCAGCCTTTTGCATCGGCATCGGCCTGATCGCGGGCCTCTTCGGCTACAGCTATTCACGCTGGCTGCGCGACGGTCGCAGCGGCCGCCTGCTCGGCTTTGCCGCCGGCTGGGTGCTGTTTGAGTGGCTGCGCGGCTGGTTTATGACCGGCTTCCCCTGGCTCTATCTGGGCTACGGCCACCTGCACAGCCCGTTGGCCGGCTGGGCCCCGGTGCTGGGCATATACGGTTTGACCTTCTGGGTAGCACTGAGCGGTGCGGCTCTGGCAGCCATCGTCCTGGCACCGCGCGGCCAGCGCGGCCGCGCGGCACTGCCGCTGCTGGGCTGCGTCGCCCTGCTCGGACTGGGCGCCTCATTGCAGCGAGTAGAATGGACACAGCCCGCAGATAAGCCCGCCCTGCGTATTGGGGCCATACAGTCCAACATCACCCAAGACAAAAAGTGGGCCTACAGCCAGTACTGGGCCACGCTGGAACTCTACGACCTCAGCTCCGAAGCCCTGTGGGATGACGTCGATATCGTGGTCTGGCCTGAAGCTGCCATCCCCGCCCTCTATCGCAACGCAGAACCGTTTTTTGACTATGTTCGCGAACGCGCGACGGAAAACAACACCGCACTCATTACCGGCGTGCCCACCAAGTTTGACGACGACATGTACAACTCGCTGATGGTGATTGCCGGTGGCGAGGGTATTTATCACAAGCAGCGACTGGTGCCCTTTGGTGAGTACGTGCCGCTGGCAAGCTATATTCGCGGCCTGATCGGCTTCTTCGATTTGCCCATGTCCAGCTTCAGTCGCGGCGGCCCGAATCAGGCTCCACTGACCGCAGCAGGCTGGAATTTCGCACCGTCCATCTGCTACGAAATTGTCTACCCCGATCTGATTGCTCGCAGTACTGCCGACGCCGACGTACTGCTTACCGTGAGTAATGACGCCTGGTTTGGCAATTCCATCGGCCCTGCCCAGCACATGCAGATGGCACAGATGCGCGCGCTGGAAAACGGCCGTGAACTGCTGCGCGTAACCAGCACCGGCATTACCGCCATCGTCGACCACCGTGGCAATATGGTGAAACGTATTCCCTCTTTTACCAAGGATAACCTGATCGGCGAACTGCATGGTCGCGCAGGTCACACGCCCTTCAGCCGCTGGGGATCCACCCCTGTAATTATCGCCTGCGCTCTTCTCGCCGCCATTGCGATCCGTCGCCGCCGCTGATTCCCCGCAAATCGCATGGGCGGCGCGGCGACAAGCTGTTAAAATGCCCGGCTTTCTCAATGAACGTGCAGAGACCGCATCGCCAATGGATCACCACTATACCCCCCGCGATATTGAAGCCCGCGTCCAGCAGTACTGGCAGGAGCAGGGCAGCTTCACCGCTGTCGAGGACGAGAGCCGCGAGAAATACTACTGCCTGGCCATGTTCCCCTACCCCAGTGGCAAGCTGCACATGGGGCACGTTCGCAACTACAGCATTGCCGATGTGATCTCCCGTTATCAGCGCATGCTGGGCAAAAATGTTCTGCAGCCCATGGGCTGGGATGCCTTCGGCCTGCCCGCCGAGAACGCAGCGGTGAAAAACAACACCGCGCCCGCCAAGTGGACCGTGGAAAACATCGACTACATGCGCGGCCAACTCCAGCAACTGGGTTTTGCCTACGACTGGAACCGCGAACTGGCCACCTGTAAGCCCGACTACTACCGTTGGGAACAGTGGTTCTTCACCCGCCTCTACGAAAAAGGCCTGGTCTACAAAAAGACCTCGGCGGTGAACTGGTGTCCCCACGACGAAACCGTGCTGGCCAACGAGCAAGTCATCGACGGCTGCTGCTGGCGCTGCGACACCCAGGTGGAACGCCGGGAAATCCCCCAGTGGTTTATCAAAATCACCGACTACGCCGACCAACTGCTGGCCGACCTCGACCAGCTCGACGGCTGGCCCGAGCAGGTGCGTACCATGCAGCGCAACTGGATCGGTCGCTCACAGGGCGTGCAAATGCGCTTCGACCTGGCCGACGGCGTGGCAGGTATCGACCACTTTGAGGTCTACACCACCCGCCCCGACACCCTGATGGGCGTCAGCTACGTCAGTCTGGCTGCGGAGCACCCAATCAGCCTGGCGCTGGCCGAGAACAACCCCGAGCTGGCGGCGTTTATCGACGACTGCCGCCACAGCTCGGTGGCCGAGGCCGATATGGCCACCATGGAGAAAAAGGGCATGGCCACCGGCATCACTGCCCTGCACCCGATTACCGGCGAGCCCGTGCCGGTGTGGATTGCCAACTATGTGCTGATGGATTACGGCACCGGCGCGGTGATGGCCGTGCCTGCCCACGACCAGCGCGACTTTGAATTTGCCCAGAAATACCAGTTGCCGATTCAGCAGGTGATCGAATCTGGCGACGTGGATGTGAACGCGGAAGCCTTTACCGAGAAAGGCCCGCTGATCAATTCCGGTGAGTTCGACGGCCTCGATTTTGACGCGGCTTTCGACGCCATCGCCACCAAGCTGGAAGGCCTCAACAAGGGCCGCGTCACCACCAATTACCGCCTGCGCGACTGGGGGGTTTCCCGCCAGCGCTACTGGGGCGCGCCGATTCCGGTGTTCAACCTGCCCGACGGCGGCGAGATTGCCGTGCCCGCTGACAAGCTGCCCATCCTGTTGCCCGAAGACGTGGAAATGGACGGCGTGCAGTCGCCGATCAAGGCCGATCCCGAGTGGCGCAAAGACAGCCTCAACGGCGAGGCGGTAGAGCGCGAGACCGACACCTTCGATACCTTTATGGAGTCGAGCTGGTACTACGCCCGCTTCACCTGCCCCGACTACGAAGACGGCATGCTGGACCCAACGCGCGCCAACTACTGGCTGCCGGTGGATCAATATGTCGGCGGCATTGAGCACGCCATTCTTCACCTGCTGTACGCGCGTTTCTTTCACAAGCTGATGCGCGACGAAGGGCTGGTGAACAGCGACGAACCCTTTGAGCGCCTGCTCTGTCAGGGCATGGTACTGAAAGACGGCGCGAAAATGTCCAAGTCCAAAGGCAACACCGTGGACCCGCAGGCCCTGATCGAGCAGTACGGCGCCGATACCGTGCGCCTGTTTATCATGTTTGCGGCACCGCCGGAACAGAGCCTGGAGTGGTCGGACAGTGCCGTGGAAGGCGCCAACCGCTTCCTGCGCCGCCTGTGGAAACTGACCGCCAGCCATCTGGAAGCGGGCGCGGCCCCGGCACTGAACAGCAGCGCCCTGACCGGTGAGCAAAAGGCCCTGCGTCGCAAGACCCACGAAACCATCGCCAAGGTCAGCGATGACTACGGTCGCCGCCAGACCTTCAATACCGCGATTGCCGCGGTGATGGAACTGGTCAACGAGCTGTCGCGCTTCGAACGCCAGAGCGAACAATGTCTGGCTGTAGAGCGCGAAGCTCTGGAGGCCGCCGTCGCCCTGCTGGCGCCGATTGTGCCGCATATCAGCCACGAGCTGTGGCAGCAGCTCGGCTACAGCGATGCCATCATCGATGCGCCGTGGCCACAGGTGGATGACAGCGCGCTGGTGCGCGACAGTATCGAGATGGTGGTGCAGGTCAACGGCAAGGTGCGCGCCAAAATGGACGTGCCCGCCGACGCCGATGCTGACGCCATCAAAGCGCTGGCCAAATCACAGGAAAATGTGCAACGCTTCCTCGATGGTCTGACCATTCGCAAGGAAATTGTCGTGCCCAAAAAACTGGTGAATATCGTTGCCAACTAAACGCCGTTACATCGCTGCCCTCGCCGCGCTGAGCCTGCTGCTCAGCGCCTGTGGCTTTGCACTGCGTGGCAGCACGGGCATCGCCGACTCGCTGCAGCCGGTAATGATCGAGGGCAACCGCAGCAGCCAGGAATTGCAGCAGGCCCTGCGTCGCCAACTGCAAATCAATCAGGTGAGCGTGACCCGTGAACGCGGCGACGCAAAGCTCATCGCGCAGGTTGAACTGCTGCGCAACGACAAGCGCAGCATTGCCCTGGATCGCGAAGCCCGCGATGCCGAATACGCCCTGTACGAGCGCGCGCAACTCACGCTGTATAACGCCAAAGGCCAACTGCTGCGCGGCCCCACTATGCTGGAACAGCGCCGCCTGGTAGTGAACGACCCTGACAACCCCGTGGGCGAAGAAACCGAGTCCAGTATTGTGCGCGCCGAAATGCGCGAGCAACTGAGCATCCGGCTCGCCCAGCAACTGGAATACTGGTCGCGACTGCTGGATCAGGATAGCGTCAATGCGCCTGCGCCCTGAGCAACTTGAGGGGCAACTCGCCAAGGGCTTACTGCCCGTCTACCTGCTCTCGGGTGACGAACTGCTGATTCAGCAGGAATGCGCCGACACCATTCGCCAGCACTGCCGTGACCAGAACATCCTTGAACGCGATGTGCTGGAAGCCGAGCGCGGTTTTGACTGGAACGCCCTGCTTGAGGCCGGACAGTCGATGTCGCTGTTCGCCGATCGCAAACTCATCGAATTACGACTTGGCGGCGCCCGCATGGATCAGAAAAGCTCCGCGGCACTGCAGCAGTACCTGGAGCAGGCCGACGGCAGCAATATTCTGCTGATTAGCTGCGGCCGTCTCGACAGCCGCAGCATGAGTGCCAAATGGGTCAAAGCCATCGACAAACTCGGCGCAGTGATGCAAATCTGGCCGATAGAGCGTCGTCAGCTTGGCCCGTGGATCGCCCAGCGCCTGCGCGACCGCGGCATGCAGGCCGACCGCGAGGTGGCCGAATTGCTTGCCGACCGCGTTGAAGGCAACCTGCTGGCTGCCGCTCAGGAAATTGAAAAGCTGCATGTGCTGATCGGCGACAAACCGCTGAGTACCGAGGTGGTCGCCGCCGCTGTCGCCAGCAGCGCCCGCTACGACATTTTCAAACTGATCGACGCCGCACTGGCGGGCAATGCCGGTCACGCCCTGCAAATGTACAACGGCCTGGTCGCCGAGGGCAGCGAGGAAATCCCCATGCTGGGCGCGATCAGCCGCGAGCTGCGCAACCTCTACCAGTGTGCGGTAGCAATCGAACAGGGAAACGGCATTGAACGGGTGCTCGACAACGCCCGGGTATGGGACAAGCGCAAAGGCCTGTACAAACGCTGCTTAAGTCAGCACAGCGCCGACTCGCTGGGACAGCTGCTGCAACTGGCCGGGCGGCTGGATGCCGCACAGAAAGGTCAGAGTGATGAATCGCCGCGCCTGTTGTTCACCGAAATCATTGCCGGCCTGGCGGCCACGCCCATTATCGCCTGAAGCGGCCCGCTTTCACGGGCGATACAGAAAATCGAAATACGCCCACACACCCGCCATTAGACGGCGGGCGGTCAGGGATTCGCTAAGAAGAAGCAACTTAGTGATCGGGCCGGTCAGAGAGTACTTCGAGGGTTTCCGCGTGCACCTTCAGTTCGCGCTCCTCACTGCCTTTGTAGGCCTCAACTTCCCAAACACCATTGTCCATCGACACTTCCGAAAGCGTGTAGCCCTTCGCTTCTATCGCTTTGGCGACCTCGGAAAGCGGTTTGGCATTCTTAGGAGGCAGATCCGCACTGGCCCAAGACGCTGCCAACACGGTCACCACGGCGGCAATACTCACCTTCATTGCTTTCACTGTATGCATAGCTCCTCCTCGCCACCCTATGAGTGCGTCACTATGGGCAGCAACTGTGAATGGTAAGCCTATGACGATTCCCTTGTGGCGAAGTTTCCCTGACCTCGACTAAAGTCTAAAACGAAAAAAGCGAGCCTGAAGGCTCGCTTTCCCTGGCAACGATCAAACAGTTGCATCCTTGCTGGCATCCCTGCCATTTGCAGTCCTTGCTGGCGGCGCCTCCCTACCTGGCCGCCACATCATCATTCAGGCGGCTCAGGGGCTGCGATAGACTTGATTGGGAAGCTCCATAAGCTCAACCGTGCCCTCGGCTGTGCCGTCTGTCATGTAGGCATGCAGGGTGGGTGTCTCCGAGTCGTCATAGGCTGAGAAAAACAACTTGCCGGCCACCTCGCCGCTTACTAAGGGCGCGTTTGCATAGCGAGCCAACAGCGGCCGTGGCGCTGAAGACAGATTATCGCCAGTGGTCAGGTCGTTAGTTTCCAGCACCAGCGAGGTGCCTTCAGCGCTACCGTCGGTTTTCCACAGCTCTTCACCAACCGCCGTGCCGTCAATAACGGTGTCAGCCACGAAGTAAATGGTGCCCTCAACTTCGGTGAACAGCTCACCGAACTGCGTCCGTGATTTCACGCCCGTGTAGGTGGTCATAGTGTCGCCGGGGTGCATGGAGGCAAAGGTGAACTCCCCGTCTTCAAACGCAGTGCGATACACGTTGTTGGTGGTCACAACGAACAGGCCCAGCGAGGTGGCGTAAAACCTCGAGGCAAACAGCCCCTCGGGGAAATCACCACTCTCCTGCAGTGTGGTGCCGTCATAGGCATAGACATGGCGGGTGAAGTTAGCGGCATTGATCCTGCGGTCAGCATAGAAGTACAGCGTATCGCCCACCACCGTTAAATTCTGAACGAAGGTCACATCCTCACCCAGCTCGCGGCGCACATCACTGCCGTCTTCCGCCACGCTGTACAGTAGCAACGAGCTTTGGTTGTTGGGGTCATTGTTGGCCAAAAAGAACAGCCGCCCGGCAAAGCTGGTCAGGCTATGCGGCTGAATATTCGTGGGGTAGTAATCGCCGTCTGCCAGCACATAGGGCGTATTTGCTGGCGCTTCAGCGCGCTGCACCGCCAGCGATTCGGTCGGTTGCTTTACGGCCACACCACCAACCGGCTCACCTTCAACAAACACCAGCTGCGTACCTTCCTGGCTGCCATCGCTCACATACAGCGCAGGAACATTACGGCTATCTGATGTTACCCCTCGGCCAAGGATAAAGATTGAGTTGCCGACCGTTTGCATGCCTTGAATGTTTATTGAGGCCACGCCACCCACATCAATCTCTGTCAGCGTTTCCGCGTCGAGATCGTAAACAAAAAACTCCCGAGCGGAGCCCGTTGTACCCGCGCTGAACGCCAGCTTGCCATCCATCCACTGCAAATCCAGCGGACCGCTACTGCCTTCGATATCCACCAGCACTGATGTGCCGGCCTCGGTGCCGTCACTGACCCGCAGCTCACGCCCCTCGTTGGGGGATTGGGCACTAAAATAGAACTTTCCATCATCAAAAAGTATCGGGTTTCGGCCGTTAAATTGTTGTATAGCCGGCTGCCCTTCATTGAAGTCCTTCAGCAAGCCCGTGCCCTCAGCGCTGCCATCGGTGGTGTACATATCAAATAAGCTGCGATTAGAGGCGCTAACCACTGGAAAGATCAGGCGCTCCACGCTGCCCGGCGTGCCCTCCGGCACACTGGTCGTGCCGCCACCACCGCCGCTCCCGCCGCCACAGGCGGCCAAAGTCAGTATCGCGGCTGACAATGCCGCCCGTGAAAAACCTTTGTAAGTCATCGCTCGTCCCTACCTCTATACAGTCATTTGCCTGCGCATATTTGTGGGACTAAATTTAATCAGGACAGCAAATTTAAAACTTCACTCTGATGGGCGAAGTCAGGAGAATAGCGAACGCGGTACAACGTGTTATCGAGTTTCTTCGCCACCGAGACCAAGCTCCTACCTCATGACTGCTAACGGCAACAGCGTGCTGCAAAGCCGCATTACTCAGGAACGCCACAATCTTTTTATGGCCGAGGTGGGGTCGCGCATGGTCGTATCCGCGGCGATTGCGCTCGCGGTACTACTGCCGTTCTATCCCGCATTGAGCAAGACCCAAATAGCCCTCTGGTCAGGCTATATCCTGAGTATTTCCACCGTCAGCCTGCTGACAGTGGCGTATTACAACCGGCACCGCCAGCGCGAGAGCCAGCTCACCGTAAAATGGCATGCCATCAATATCGCCATGGCGCTGTTGTGGAGCAGTCTGTGGTGTATGGCACCGTTCCTGTTTTTCACCCAGGCGAATACCGAGCAGATTCTCGTTTTCCTGCTCATCGTCACGCTTGTCAGTTCGACGCCCTCGGTTTCGATGGGGGTGTACCCGGATATTTTTCTCAGTTTTATCGGGCCGGTATTTCTGTCGTTAACGGTGTACCTGAACCACTACCATGGCGAGCAAGCCTGGCTGATCCGATTTATCCCGCTGATAACCCTGGCCTCGCTGAGCCTGTTCAGTCTCTACATCCATAAAGCACAGCTGAACAATATTCGCCTGCGTATTGAGGCCGAGCTGGCCCACCGCGACGCCGAACGGGCCAACCGCAGCAAAAATCGCTTCCTCGCCGCAATCAGTCACGACCTCCGCCAACCCCTGCAGGCTGCGACGCTCTATGCCTCGCTGATTCGCGATCAACACGACGAGGCCAGTCATCAGATCAGCCGCAAACTGCTGTCGGCTCTCCATTCCGGTAGCGAACTGCTTGACCAGTTGCTAATGCTGTCGCACCTGCAAAGCGGCAGCTTTACCGCGCACCCACGCGACTTCTGTCTCGACGACTGCGTGGATAAGTTGATAAACGAGAGCCTGCCCCAGGCCAGAGAGAAAGGACTTCGCTTACACAGTGATATCGAGCCTGGACTCCGGCTCTACGCGGACCCACTGCTGGTTACCCAGATTCTGCGTAACCTCCTGAGCAATGCGATCAAATATACCGAGCGCGGTGAAGTCCGCTTGAATGCCCGGCAACTGAATGGCCAGGTACAACTCTCGGTCACCGATACCGGCATTGGCATTGACCCGCAGCGCCATGACGATGTTTTCGATGAATTTATACAAGTGGATAATGCGCATCGCGCGCTGGAGAATGGCTTGGGGCTGGGCTTATCGATTGTTAAACGTCTTTGCTCGCTGAGCGGAGCATCGCTGGAGCTTTCCTCACAGCTCGGCAGAGGTAGCTGTTTTCGCCTCAGCCTGCCGGCAGGTCGTCCCCTCTCAGCCGACCAGCAGGCTCCCGAACCCGAACTACCCGCGCATTGCACGCTGCGCATCGTGGTGGTGGATGACGATGTCCGTATTACCGAATCGCTCTCAGAAGTACTGGTGGAATGGGGCGCCGATGTCTACGCCTACAACAGACTCAGCGACGCCTTCACGGACCTGTCACGGCGGGACACCATGATTCCCGACGTGATTCTCTGCGACGGGCAACTGGGTGAAGGACATACCGCCCTGCATGTCTTCCAGGCACTTGCCAAACTTTACAGCAAAGATATTCCACGGGTATTGCTGAGCGGCATGAGCGACGCCCGGCAAGCCAGCCTTATCGACGCCAATGCCACGCTGTTGAAGCCTATTGATGCCGACACCCTGAAGCGCACCCTTCTTGAGCTATCGGGTCGATAAGCGATCTGTCTGGCCTCAAATCAGGCCGAGGCCGCGCGCCTTTTCCAAACACGCCGTGCGGTTGGGTACGTCCAGCTTGTCGAACAGCAGTCGCATATGCGTTTTAACGGTATTCAGGCTGATATCCAGTGAGCGCGCAATTTCCTTGTTGCTCTGCCCCTGCTGGAGCAGCGCCAGGATGGCCGCCTGCTGACGGCTCAGCTTAAGCGGCAAAGGCGCAGCCTGCTCGGCCAGCAGGCGATAAGAATCGGAAAAAAATGGCTGGCCGGCCATCACCCCCGACACCGCTGCCACAAAGGTTTCCACTGCCTCCCCCTTGTCGACAAAGCCGTCGATATCCAGATACTGCGCCTTCTCTACGGTAGCGGCATCCAAGGCACCGGAGCAGAGAATTACACGCAGCCGTTTCAGCGCGCTGCCGAGAATACGCAGCAGTGACAGCCCATCCAGTTCCGGCATCGCCACATCCACTATCAGCAGTTCTGCGGAGGCCAGCGCATCGCCAGCGGCCAGCAGCTGCTGAGGGGCACCGTACTGCGTCACCTTGCAGCCCGGAATCCGCGCCGCCAGTGTCAGCGCCAGCGCGTCGGCAAACAGCAGATGGTCATCGACGATTACAATGTTCAAGCTTGAAGGTATTCAGTATTTAAAGTCATGCCATATTTTATCCTAAAACGCCGCAAACACCTCAGCGTTGCCGTCATAAAGCGTCGATAACATTCCCGCACCACTCAGCGAAGGCGTCATGAAAAAGCACAATATTGGTGCAGCACTTGCCGTTCTATGCTGAAATACGCGCTTATTTCTGCGGATCGTCCTCTCCGCAGACCGACCTTATGTAAGCAAAGGATACGCAATGACTACCCGGCTGGACGACAAGCTCAACCTTATCTATCAAGACGTATTGCACCGCAACCCCGGCGAAACCGAATTCCACCAGGCGGTATTGGAAGTCCTGGAAACCCTCGGGCCAGTGGTGGGTAAATACCCCGAGTTTGCCGACAAGAAAATTATCCAGCGTATTTGCGAGCCGGAGCGTCAGATCATCTTTCGCGTTCCCTGGCAGGACGACAATGGCGAGATTCATATCAACCGCGCATTCCGGGTTGAGTTCAACAGCGCTTTGGGCCCCTACAAAGGCGGTATGCGTTTCCACCCCTCAGTGTACCTGGGTATCGTCAAATTTCTCGGCTTTGAGCAGATTTTCAAGAACGCCTTGACCGGCCTGCCCATCGGCGGCGGCAAAGGCGGCAGCGACTTTAATCCCAAAGGCCGCTCCGACGACGAAATCATGCGTTTCTGTCAAAGCCTGATGACCGAGCTGTATCGCCACATTGGCGAGAACACCGATGTGCCCGCCGGAGACATCGGCGTGGGCAGTCGGGAAATCGGTTACCTGTTCGGCCAATACAAACGCATTACCAACCGTTACGAGTCGGGCGTACTCACCGGCAAAGGCCTGGGTTGGGGAGGCAGTCGCGCCCGGACCGAAGCCACGGGCTACGGTGTCGTCTTCTTCACCGAAGAGGTCCTGAAGACCCGCAACGACAGTCTGGATGGTAAAACCCTGGTGGTATCCGGCTCTGGCAATGTGGCGACATACGCGATTGAAAAAGCCCATGAAAAAGGGGCCAAGGTCATCGCCTGCTCAGACTCTGGCGGTATCATTATCCACGAGCGCGGCATTGATCTTGAAATATTGAAGCAGATTAAACAGAAAGAGCGCCGCCGTATCAGCGCTTATACCGAATACCACAAAGACGCCCGTTACGTGGAAAACGGCGATATCTGGAGCATCCCCTGCGACATCGCCATGCCTTGTGCGACACAGAATGAGCTGAACGGCAAAGACGCCAAGACACTGATCGAAAACGGCTGTATGGCGGTGATTGAAGGCGCCAATATGCCCTCAACACCGGAAGCGATTCAGCTACTGCAGGAGGCCAATCTGATTTATGCGCCCGGCAAAGCAGCGAATGCCGGTGGCGTGGCGACCTCCGGGCTGGAAATGCAGCAGAATGCCATTCGCGACTCATGGAGCTTCGACTACACCGAGCGACGCCTTGAAGAGATTATGGTTGATATCCATCGCAACTGTTATGAAACCGCCGCCGAGTTCGGCTGCGAACATAACTATATGCTGGGCGCCAATATCGCCGGTTTCCTGCGCGTTGCCGATGCGATGACCGCATTGGGCGTGATCTAAGCCACGGCAAGAAGGGGCTCGCTGGCGCAGGGGAAGTCGCGCGCAACGAGCCCCAAGACACTAGAACGGCAGTACCGCCTGTAAGGCAGGATCACTGTTCAATAGCACATCTGTCAGCGACAGACTGCCCGCCCCCGCCAGAGGGATTCCAGCCCCCAGTTTGTGGTTGGACAGTACAATTTCTAACAGGCCATCGGCGATCAGCAACGCGCCCTCAACATCTCTTACCACCGGCAAACCACGGCCATCCAGCACCGGCAAACTCTCCAGTACAGGCACGCCGTCAAGCAGCGAACGGCCACCGTTGGCGAACAACAGCGACCCGCTGAGCTGATTGACGGTGCCCACGGGGTCACCCAGCACACCGCCAATCAAGGGGAGTGACGACAGCAGCCCATCTCCACCGATGCCCAGCGCGCCGAGCACGGGCAGTTCGGCCGAAGCGATACTGGCGTTCAGTATAAACACACTGGCAATGGCGGTTTTCGTCAGGCGCGTTATTGTCATTATTGTCTCCTTCTTCATGAATCGCTGCCCGCCTTTACCGGCGGACATCATTGGGATAAAAAATCCGGGAAAGCTGTCAGCGCAGATTCCCGGCAATTGGCCCCGGAGTGGAACGGGCAACGTTGTTAACGCTGAGACCAAACGCTCGACGTCAAAATCACTTTTCGTAGAGAACAAACTACGCCGATAATTTGTCGATAATCCGCCACAAAGCATTCAAATACGGTCATCGTTACACTCTGTTCGGCTTGGCAGCCACCGGGTGATGCGGCCTCAGCGGACGTCGACTGAAGATATCAATGACGACATTTCCGTTTGCTCTCATCACCGCTTCGATGCGTCTAAACAAGGCGTGGTAGCGATAAAACGGCACCCGAGGAAAAGCATGATGAATGGAGTGCAAGTTCTGCCCCAGCCAAAACCATTCCACCGGCTTGGCCCAAAGAGGAAACACCATGCTATTGGTATTGCGATAACGAGCCGAGTCTTCGTATGGCAGATGAGGACGATAGGCAAACCAGTAAGTCGTAAACGCCAGCCCCAGAAAGTACCCCACCTGTATGATCGCCATAATCTTGGGAGCGAGTACAAAAAGTGCCACACGCCAGGCAAGTGCCACGCTGAGCTCCGCGAGAAAAATGAGTCGGGTATTCCGCGACGACGCAGAGACTCCTCCTTTGACGGCATACGTCATTTGCATCCACCAAAAGCGCAGCACCGCCTGCGCCGACGCGAACAGACTGCGCCCCATGTCTTTCAGCATAAAATCCGGATCTTTACCGGGCACATTGGTATGACGGTGATGCGCCAGATGTTCTTCCCGGTGCGATGCGTAAGGAATAAGGACGATCTGAGCCGCAAGATAGCCGCAAGCATCATTCAAGTAACTCAGTGATCGGTGTCGACCATTGATATTCCCGTGCACGGCTTCGTGCAGCGGGGTATAGGACATGTAGGTAATGGCCGCGACAGCAAATACCGCGATTGATAGCGGCATCTCGCCGTTAAAAGCGAGGTAATACGTCATCGCGTAACTGGCAAACAGTCCCGCGGTCATCAATAGTGTGGGCAGCGCAAAGTGCCCCATATACCGCAGCGCCTGTTGAGTGGCCTGCCGGTTCATGTTCTCCAAATCGTGCGTCATATTGCCTCCCGTGACACTCGAAGGCGACGTGCTCATCAGCGCTCAGCACCGCCCCTTATTCAACAACAATAACGGGCGGACAACATCATTGACCGACAAAAAATATTCATATCAAGACAGCAGACAAGCCACTCCTACCCGCAAGGCAGAGCTAAGCAGAGCAGTGAGAACCGCGTCGCAGCACGGCAATTTCTTACCCTGCCAGCCCGGGAAAAAACACCGAAAATTACATAAGCCACTGTTTATTAGAAATATTTCAAAAAGTAGACAAATTTATAAAGCCGACGTACTATTCATTTTAAGCCAACGCCCGGTCGTTTCAGACTGGCGGCCATATAACAATTACTCTTGGCCATGCAACATGAATAGTGACTCCAGCAAGCTTATTGCTCTCAATACTCGCGCGTATCCTATTGCCCTGCTGGACCTGGCAGAGAAATTCTACGAGCGCCGAAAATTCAATGTTGAAAGCCTCTACACCCGCTGCCAGATCGACCCGTCGCAAATAGCTCGACAACAGAACAGCATTACCGACTGGCAATTCCGCGAACTCGTCGCGGCCTGCACGGATATAGCCCTTCCGGGAACGCCCTTGTCCGTTCAGCTGGCAGACTGTATTCCGATTACCATCCCGGGAGGGATGTTCGGGCTGGCATCCTTCACGGCAAAAGACGTCCGGCAGGCTCTCGGCTTGATGATCGATTTTTCTCACACTGTGATGCCCGCCTACAAATTTGAGCGCATCAGCGTCGGGAAACAGTGGCATATTCTGCTGCACCCCGCCGTGGATATGGGCGCAGTGCAGGCCCATATTGACGAGTCCGTCTGTGGATATTTTCTCAACTTCCGTCACTTCGCCAGATTGAGCGAGCCCGCCATACAGGTCCATCTGCGCCACGAACCGCTTGGCGATATCGGCGCCTACGAGGAGCACTTCAAGGCGAAGTTCTTCTTCTCACAAAAGAGCTGCAAGCTCATCTTCGACCATCACCACCTTCAAGAACCACTGCTCACCCACAACAAGGCCACGTTTGACGAGGTCTATCTGAAACTGCAGGACAGCGATCCCAGCATCGCGCATTCGTCGGTGGTCGCAAAAGTGAAGAAGATGCTGCAGTCGCGACTTTCTCAAGGCCAGAGTACGAGCATCTGTCAGGCCGCCGACATGCTCAATATTTCCGAACGCACATTGGCTCGCCGACTGCAGCGCGAAGGCGCCTCCTTCGTGGAGCTGAAACAGCAGGCATCGATGGACTACGCCAAATTGCTGCTCGAAAGTACCGAGCAGCCCGTCAGTAAAATCGCCCGCACCTGCGGCTACAACAGCGACTCCAATTTTTCGCGGGCATTTAAGAGCTCTACCGGTCAAACCCCAAAACAGTTTCGGGGACGCTCCATCGCCAGCTGAGCAACACGCGACGAACGTCCTGTAATGAACAGTTTTCGTCCGCAAATAACAGCCCCACCTTGTCTACACTGCACGCTCAGAATTTTTTATAAAAAGGCGGCGCGTAGCAGCTGCCCACCCCATTCAGAACGGCAGTTATGACAACATTTGATTACGACTACATTGTGATTGGCTCAGGTTTTGGCGGCAGCGTCAGCGCCTGTCGACTCAGCGAAAAAGGCTATCGGGTGCTGGTCGTTGAGCAGGGACGGCGCTGGACACCGGAGAACCTGCCGCCGAGCAACTGGCGCATTGCTCGCTACCTGTGGAAACCCCTGCTCGGCCTGCGCGGCTTTCTCAGCATGCGCCTGTTCCGTCACGCCTTGATTCTACATGGCAATGCGGTAGGCGGCGGCTCCATCACCTACGCGCAGACCTTGCTGGTTCCCCCCGACTCGGTCTGGCGGGATGGTAACTGGGCGGGGCTGGAAGACTGGCAGCGCGTCATGCCACAGCACTACACCACTGCCAAAAAAATGCTGGGCGTCACTCAAAACCAACGGCCTGCGGCTGCCGACAGCACGTTACGCGATATGGCTGTCGCCACGGGCGTGGGGGACAGTTTCTACTACACCGACGTCGGCGTCTTCTTTGGCAACGACGCCGACACCCCCGGCAGTGACTACCCCGACCCCTACTTCGACGGCAAAGGCCCCCGCCGAAACTCCTGCATTGCCTGTGGCGGCTGCATGGTCGGTTGCCGCTATAACGCCAAAAACACGCTGGACAAAAACTATCTGTATTTCGCCGAGCAACAGGGCGCCAAGGTGCTGGCAGAGACTCGCGTGGTCGATGTCCGCCCCGCGGGCAACAGCACTGATGGCAGCGATGGCTACACGGTCAGCACCGTCGACGCCTTTGCTCGTCTGGGCGGTACAAGGCGAAATTTCACGGCGAAATCTGTCGTGTTCGCCGCATCGTCACTGGGCACCCAAGGCCTGCTGTTTCAGCTAAAAGACCAGGGCTCACTGCCAAACATTTCCGACGACCTGGGTAATCGCGTGCGCACCAACTCCGAGTCTATCCTCGGCGTACGCTACCCCGGCGCCGAGCAGGATCTGTCCAAGGGCATTGCCATCGGCTCAGGCATTCATATCGACGCTCACACCCACATTGAAGCCGTACGCTACCCCGATGGCTCGAACCTGCTGAGCAGCCTGTTCACCGTCCTGACCGGCGGCCAGCCGGGAGTGACCCGCATCGCCTACTGGCTGCTGGCAATTTTGCGACTGCTGATTACCCGACCCGTTTCGGGCCTGAGGAGCCTGCTGCCCTGGCGGTTTTCCCGCGAGACGGTGATTCTGCTGGTCATGCAGACCCTGGACGGCCACATCAATATGCGCTGGAAGCGCCGCTGGTACTGGCCGTTCTCCAAGCAGTTGTGCAGTGAAGGCGACCCCATTCCCACGTTTATCCCAGAGGCCAATCGCTTTGCGCAGAAAGCCGCCGAGGCCACGGGTGGCATCGCGCTGAGTTCGCTGTCGGAAATCGCCTTCAATGTCCCCACCACAGCTCACTGCATGGGCGGCTGCGCCATGGCAGACAACCCTGAGCACGGCGTTATCGACGCTCAAAACCGGGTCTTCAATTATCAGAATCTGTATGTGGTCGATGGCTCAATGCTGTCGGCCAATCTGGGGGTCAATCCCAGTCTGACGATTACTGCGCTGGCCGAGCGGGCAATGAGTTATATTCCGCCGAAGACCGTCTCAGCTGACGCTGGAGAAACGGTGGATGATCACCACGCCTGACAGAATCAGCGCGATACCAAGTAAAGCGGGCAGATCGAGTCGCTGCCCGTACATCAGATAAGCGACCAGTGCGATCAGCACGATGCCCAGCCCCGACCAAACGGCGTAAACCACACCAAGGGGAATGGACTTCAGGGTGAGTGAGAGCAGATAAAACGACAGGCCGTAGCCAAGTACCACCAACGCCGACGGCCAGAACCGTGAAAAACCCTCACTGGCCTTCAGCGCGGAAGTGGCCACCACCTCCGCCGCAATCGCCAGACCCAAGTAAGCCCAAGGACCCATGGCCGCGCTCCCCTATGTGTCAACGGTTACCGGTGATACTCACCGGCCCGCTCTGGCTGGTAGGTAACTTCTTTAATCCGCACCCGCAGCTCACCACTGCCAGGCTTCGGCCAAGCGATGCTGTCACCCTGAGACAGCCCCAGCAAGGCACTGCCTACCGGCGCAAGAATAGAGATGGTCTTGCCGCTGTCATCCACATCCTTGGGGTACACCAGGGTCAGGCAGAAAGACTCGGATGACGATTCCACTTCAAAGTGCACGGTGGAGTTCATCGTGACCACCGTCGGCGGCACGTCTTTCGGTTCGACAATCTCCGCCCTCGCCAACTCCGCCTCCAGGGCATCGCGGCCGGGAAATGCCCCGTCGGGCAATGAGTCAATCAAGGTCTCCAGACGATCGGCGTCCAGAGAAGAAATAGTAATACTCGGGTTTTCGTTCATGCCTTTCTCTCGCAAAAAAGCCGGACCACAGGGGCCCGGCTAACAAACTACATCTTACTCTTCTTGCGGAGGGATTGAAGCCCGCTCGCACAATTTCAGTGCAAGCGGCAAAGAGGCGCCCAAAGGTCGTTTATATCGACCGCGCATCGCGCTCAGCCGAAGCGGAAACAACGCAATTGCGCCCGCGATATTTGGCTTCGTAGAGCAGGCGATCAACCGTTTTATAGGCGTCATTGACGGTGTGCCCAGGAGGAAACTCCGCAACGCCGAAGCTGGCGGTGCACTGCCAGCCCGGTGCAACGGCGTCGAGATCGACCAGCTCAATGTCCCGGCGCAGCCGCTCAGCAACGCCGACCGCCGCCGCCTCATCGGTATTTGGCAAAAACAGCATGAACTCCTCGCCACCGTATCGGGCCGACACATCGCCCAGTCGCGTGCTGTGTTGAATGCGCTCGGCCAGCAGGACCAGCAACTGATCGCCAACGGAGTGGCCATAGCGGTCGTTGACCTGCTTGAAGTGATCGAGATCGATAAGAATCAGACTAAAACCCGGCTGGCGGCGCATGTGCCGCCCGACCTTCTCGCGGAACCCGGTGCGATTACTGAGGCCGGTCAAACCATCGTGCCAGCCAAGCAGACGCATTTTTTCCAGAGCGCGGCTGCCCGCCACCAGAATCAGCAACAACGCGAAAACCACCAGAAACACATTCAAACTGACCTGCGTCAGCAGCCAGTAAAACGTGCCGTCGTAGCCAAAACTGTCTTCGTGGGTCGTCGGCGCCCAGATTGACCGCAACAGGCCGGCAACAATGAAGGTGCCGGTCAAAACAAACATCAACGTGTCGAGCGCGGAGCGACGAAAATGTTGGCGAATCTGCCACAGACCGAGGGCAAAGATGATGGCAATAAAGCCGTTCAACACATAGATCCGGACAATTCGGTCCGACAGAACATCGGTGAAATAGATTCTGAGCACCAGTGCCAGCACCGTCAGCGCCGCGACAGGTAACCACTTTGGCTTCGCGCCGCCGTAACGCACCAGACCGTTATAAAACAGCAACACCGCGCCGAAGTACAGCAGCGTGGCCAGCAGGACATTCAGCACTTCGTCACTGGGCCAAAGCAGTGTCTGCAATGTCATCCCCAGGCCGTAACTGATGTAGGCAAGCCCGAAATAGACAAAGCTCGAAAACTGCTTAAACCCCGCCCACACCGCCACGAACACAATGCCCATCACAAAGGCAAGCGCGGGGTGAGTCATAGCCAGCAGTGTTTCAGAATTCATCATGAAAAGGTGGACAGCTTCCTAGCAGAGAACCATATGGCAGCGAGAGTTAGCGATTATACCCATCACACCTGTTTTTCTCTCCCTTAATAGCGAACAAACTTAACACTTCCTTGATACGCATTCGTATTTTTCAAACGGACTGGAAATCCGGTTTTTAAGTATAAAAACAAACCGTAAAAACCATATATTTCAATGCCTTAAAAACAAAAAATGGCTTCGATAGTATTCGCCAATGTTGTCTATAGAACTTTCCAATGCGTATTTTCCCGAAGCCTTGACTAGACTTCTTCTCGCGAACACAAAAAACAACTTTTGAGGAGACTGACGATGGCGATATCTGCACGTCCAATGCTGTCCGCGATGGCATTGGCGATATCACTGACCCTGCCTTTCCAGGCCGCCCAAGCGAGCATGGACGGAAACAAAAACCACAATTGGTGGCCGGAAAAACTCAATCTCCAGCCGCTGCGCCAACACGCTGAAGAATCCAATCCTCTGGCCCCGGACTTCGACTACGCCGACGCCTTTCAGGCACTGGACCTGAACGCCGTTAAAAAAGATATCGAAGCACTGATGACCAGCTCTCAGGACTGGTGGCCCGCCGACTACGGCCACTACGGCCCCTTCTTTATCCGCATGGCCTGGCACAGTGCCGGCACCTACCGGGTTCAGGATGGCCGTGGCGGTGCGGGCGGCGGTCAGCAACGCTTTGAGCCGCTAAACAGTTGGCCGGATAACGTCAGCCTCGACAAAGCCCGGCGCCTGCTGTGGCCCGTCAAACAGAAATACGGCAAGAGCCTGTCCTGGGCAGATTTGATGGTGCTGACCGGCAATGTGGCACTGGAATCCATGGGCTTCAAAACCTTCGGTTTCGCGGGCGGTCGCGAGGACGAATGGGAGCCCGATATGACCTACTGGGGCCCCGAGAAAGAGTGGCTGGGCGACGAGCGCTACCACGGCGACCGCAAGCTGGAAAACCCGCTGGCCGCCGTGCAGATGGGTCTGATCTACGTCAACCCGGAAGGCCCGAACGGCAACCCCGACCCGCTGCTTGCCGCCAAGGACATTCGCGATACCTTTGGCCGCATGGCGATGAATGACGAGGAAACCGTCGCGCTGATCGCCGGTGGCCACACTTTCGGTAAGGCCCACGGTGCGCACAAGCCGGAAGAATGTCTGGAGGCCGAGCCCGCTGCCGCCCCCGTTGAACAGCAAGGCCTGGGCTGGAAGAACAACTGTGGCAAGGGCAATGCCGAAGACACCATTACCAGTGGTCTGGAAGGCGCTTGGTCTGCCAACCCCACCGCCTGGACCAGCCAGTACCTCGACAATCTGTTTGCCTTTGAATGGGTGAAAACCAAGAGCCCCGCAGGCGCGGTGCAGTGGGTACCGAAAAACGCCGATCAGGTGAAAATCGTGCCCGATGCCCATGTGGAAGGTAAGCGTCACGCGCCGATCATGTTCACCACCGACCTGTCGCTGAAAGAAGACCCGGCCTACCGCAAGATTGCCAAGCGCTTCCATGAAAATCCGGAAGAGTATCAACTGGCCTTTGCCAAAGCCTGGTTCAAACTCACCCACCGTGATATGGGCCCGCGCACACGTTACCTTGGTGACTTGGTGCCAGAGGAAACCCTGATCTGGCAAGATCCGGTTCCCGCTGTTGAGCACAAACTCATTGGTAACCGGGATATTAAAAAGCTGAAAGCGGCCATTCTTGACACCGGCCTGACCGTCCCCGAGCTGGTTCGCACAGCCTGGGCATCGGGGTCGACGTTCCGTGGCACGGATATGCGCGGTGGCGCCAATGGTGCGCGTCTGCAACTGGCACCACAGAAAGACTGGGCCGCCAACAACCCGGCTGAAGTCGCCAAAGTCATTGCCGAGTTGAAGAACGTCCAGAAGGACTTCAACGATGGCAAGTGGGGAGACACCCGCGTATCACTGGCCGACATGATTGTTCTCGGCGGTGCTGCCGCTATTGAGAAGGCGGCCAGCGATGCAGGCGTAGAGGTCACGGTGCCATTCAAACCGGGCCGCGCCGACGCCACGCAAGCGCAGACGGATGTGAGCTCCTTCGCGGTACTTGAGCCCAAGGCCGATGGTTTCCGGAACTACTTTACCGGCAGCGCCCGCCTGTCACCGGCTGAAGCGCTGGTCGATCGCGCGGACATGCTGACACTGACCGTGCCGGAGATGACGGTTCTGGTCGGCGGCTTGCGCGCGCTGGATGCCAATACCGGAGGCGTGAAGCACGGTGTCTTCACCGACCGCCCGGGGACGCTGAGCAACGACTTCTTCGTCAACCTGCTGGACATGTCCACTCAGTGGTCCAAGTCCTCATCGCAGGGCTTGTATGAGGGTCGCGATCGCAGCAGCGGCAAGCTGAAATGGACAGCCACTCCCGTCGATCTGGTCTTTGGTTCTAACTCTGAACTGCGTGCGGTGGCGGAGGTTTACGCCGCTAACGACGCCAAGCAGAAGTTTGCCAACGACTTCGTCAGCGCCTGGAGCAAAGTCATGACGCTGGATCGCTTCGATTTGAAATAGTCTGACAACGGCATGATCAGCCCCGCCGCAGTTCGCGCGCGGGGCTTTTTTATGCGCGGAAATTACCCTTCAATGCGGTGCAGTGCACACACCTTGTTACCCGAGGGATCGCGCAGATACGCCAGATACATTTGCCCCAAACCGCCTTCACGCACACCCGGTGCATCTTCGCAGGACGTGCCACCGTTGGCGACGCCTGCGGCGTGCCAAGCATCAGCCTGTTCCGGGCTGCTGGCGGCGAAGCCAACCGTGCTGCCATTACCGTGGCAGGCCGCTTCGCCATTGATCGGTGAGGTAATCGCGAACACACCGGTGGCAGTAAAGTAGAAACAGCGGCCACGGTCGTCCATCACGCCGGGCTCGTAACCCAGTGCCCCAAGAATCGCATCGTAAAACCGCTTCGACTCGGCAACATCGTTCGCGCCGACCATAACGTGACTAAACATATCCGTTCCTTATTGTTGAGCAAAACAGCCCGCACTATAACGCGTTATTTCCGGCAGGGGGATAAGAAAACGGGCGAGTCAGTCATGACCCGCCCGCTGCGTTTACCGCTTGCCCGGAGACGCAATCAGGGCTGCTGCCAGCCCGGCGTCCAGGTATCGGAAAATGCCGGGCTTGCCCAGCCGGCAGGGAAAGCCGCCGGTGTCATCTGCTCGCCACCGGTAATCACATCGCCCTTATCGTCCTGATACGTCAGCCAGGGGATCGTTGGCTGCCATTCCAGCGGACGTTTGCTCCAGTCGCACACCCCCGTGGCAAAGGTCTGCTCCAACGCCTGCCAGTCGGCCTCCTGCCACAGCAAATTGCCCAAGCCGTAGTCGTCATTGCGATTGAAGGGGCGAAGCTGGCACTGCACCTGATCGCCATGCTTATCGGCACCCGCCACGGTCCGCGGCGTACCGAATACCGTCATCAGCGTTTCCGGACACATGGTACCGGGCACAGCGACACCCTCTACCAAGGCGCACTGGTCTTGGACGCTGTCCGGTTTATTGATCACAATCTTCTGCGCCAGCGGCGTATCGCTGGTATCCTGTTCAATGGCGTCCAGCCAGGACGCCATGGCCAGCAGCGACTGATTCATATAGCTCAGATCGCCCACCAGCGGCGTTATCCCACCCCAGTGCACAAAGTTATCGCGATGACCAAACTCGCGCTCCAGCCGCCAGCGAACCCAGTAGCCATGAACAGCGTCGTGCGCCAGACCGGGGTCCGGGCCGGTCATATTGATAATCGGCACCGTGTCCATATTCACGATGGTGTTCAAAATGCCGGTTCGGTAAGCGTTGGGCAGCGCCGGATAGTCCGGCTTCAGGCGTTCAGCCGTCACGTTCAAACTGGGGTCCAGGCCACCGATATTGGTGTTCAGTGCCAGGAACTTCGCGGGCGAAATAAGGCCTTGCTGCAGGGCAGTCAGGCCATACTGAACACCCTCGTTACCCAGCGGAAATCCCGAAAACGCGTAGCCGAGATCTTTTTCAATCTGGCTCCAGCGGTCGCGGGGGTCCTCTGCGGGAAACTGCTCACGCGGTCCGATCATATTCTGCATAAACGTCAGCACATCGCAGCGCACACCGCTGGGGTTCGTATCCTGATCAAAGCGCTCCTCTTCGCTGACCCCGCCGCAACTTGAGGCAGGGTCCACCGCTTCCGCAAACAGCGCGGTGTCAGCCACGGAGGCATTGACCACACCGGCAAGGTGGCCGTAGATCGCATTCTGCTCCAGCAGCGTGTAAATCGTGCCGTCTCTCGCCACGATCAACTCCGGCAGATTGCTGGGGTCCTGCAGGTTCTCGACATTCAAACCGAAATAGCGCAACAGCATGTGATAGTCAGCAAACTGCGTGGCGGTACTCATCACATCGGGATAGGTACAGGTAGTCAGCAGACCCTGGTACAGGCCGGGATAGGCATTGGCGATCATATTCTGCGTAATGGCGCCGCCGGAACAGCCGGTGCCCACGGTATACCGCAGCTCGCCGTACTGCTCGATAAACCGCTCCTTGGCCATCATCAGCGATTCCGCCTGATAGCTCAGATTACAGTTGTGGCCGAGATTCAGCTGCGCCGTCGACAACACTGACCAACCCAAGCCCAACGCGGTAATGTAGGACTGTTCAATCAACGGGTTACCGGGAATGGTGCCCGCATAGTCATCGGTGCGCGGCGAGCTGGTGTCGCGATCACCGCGGCAGTTGCCACCGTGCGTCACCAGCAGGCGTCGGTTCCACTGCGACTGCGGCTGCACCGGCGTCCAGTCCTCGCCGGGCTTATGCAATGTAAAAATCGTGTACTGGTCGCGCGCCTGGTAGCCGATCTCCTGCCGCACGATAAAGGGCACAGTCTCACCGCCGTCGGTGGTGGTCATCGCCACATCATCTGCCGGGTTTTCGGGGTCGTAGGGCTGTAAACCGCTCTGCCCGAAACCGCTCGACTTGTACAGCCAGCGGTACTCCACCGGCTGATTACAGTCTTCATCCAAGGCACTGTCTTGACACGTCCAGGGCTGAAGATGCGGCCCGGTAAACACCGGGCCACCAGAGGGGTGATTCACCACCGTCAAGCTGTTGCCAATATTGGTGCTCAGCGTGTTGTCACCCAGGGCCAGGCCGTCAACACGTCCGACAAATCTCAGCGGATTCTGGGGATCGACAGTCAGCACATCACTGACATCATTATTATTGCGCAGCAGCACCAGCTCTTCAGCGGCCTCGGTGTCCTCAACCAGCACTTCAACCAGCACATCGCCTGCTGACACCATATCAGGACGGTTAGACAGCACTGACAGTGCTGCACGGTCATCTGATCCACCCGGATCAGGGTCCGGGTTGCCACCCGAGCCACTGCCACCCGAGCTACCGCCACCACAGGCGGCCAACAACAATCCAACAGTCAGAATGAGTATCTTATTATTCATGAAGGCTCCCCTCTTAACACCTCACGTTGTCTAGCCTATCGGCTAAACGCGCCACTATGCCACTATATTAGACATCTGTGCAATGTTAAAAACTTGCGCCTTGTTCAGCATAGTTGCTTTACCGCAAAACGCAGGGCAGCCAAAAGCGAAGCCTTACAGGAGCAAACCATTCACTGCAAACCATTCACTGCAAACCATTCACTGCAAAAGGGAGGGATGGGGTAGTAAGGGCTTGTGCAAAAAAAGAGGCGGGGCTGGCACGGCGAGCGGTCGTCGCCAGCCCCTTGGGACTACTCGGTGGTCAGGCACTGCTTCCGCAGAAATTCAAGCACATCGTCGGCATAGCGCTGCGGCTCATCAATCATCGGCCAGTGACCGCTGTCGGGGTAGCTGATCACCTCGGCATCAAAATACCGTTTCTGTCGCTCCGCATACTCGTGGGGAATATACAAATCTCCCTGCCCCCAGATCACCCGGCAGGGAATATTCCTTCCGCTCAACGCCGAGGCTACCAACTCGAACAGTGCGCCAGTGCTGCGGCTGTTTCGATACAGCGTCAGCACCGCGCGCTTGTGTCCCCAGTCGCTGTGTGACGCCATGCGCCGGGTGAACTCCAGCGGCATGGGTTTGGGATTATCGAGATTCAGCGATAGCCGCAGCACCGGATGAATCGTCAATAACTGGAACAGCTCTCCCAGTATGGGGATCTGCCAGATACGGGCATATTTGTGCCAGTGATACGCCTCCAGCACACCGGTATTGGTCAGCACCACACTCTTCACCCGCTCGACATTATCTGCCGCCCAGCGAAGGCCCCAGGGGCCGCCGAAATCGTGCAGCACCAAATGAACGTTCTCGATAGCCAACTCGCTGAGCATCGCGTCGAGATAGCGGGCGTAGCCCTCGACGGTGTAGTCAAACTCGGCGGGATGGTCGGCCTCACCGTAGCCCGGCATGCAGGGTGCTACCGCGCGGGAAAACGCCCCCACCTGCGGCAGCACGCCGTACCAGTCAAAGCGTGAACCGGGGTTGCCGTGTACAAACACCACCGCTTCATCGCTCGTCGTATCGCCGACCTGCGCCACGCGGCAGCGCACACCTTGAATTAACAGGTCATTCAGCTGAATCGTGTTTTCGCCCCGCATAGGGATTTCCTTATGTCATCGGCACCGGCGACGCGGACATGCGATCCGTCGATAGCTATCAATTAAGACCCGGCCAATTAAGACTCATCCAATCAAAACACGGTTCATCAATAACGGTAGGTCACTTCCAAACCGTAGGTTCGTGGCATGCCCTGCTGAAAATAATCAAAGCCAAAGCCCGCCTGCAAATTGATCGCATAACTGTCGTATTGTTCGTCAGTCAAGTTCTTGCCCCACAGCGCAATAGTATAGTCCTCGCTCGCGCCGAACCAGGTTAGCCGACCGTTGTACAAGGCATACGCTTCCTGCCGAATATTGTCATAGCCGGTTTTGTCGTTATAGGCGCTGTACCACTGATCGTCCTGATAGTTGGCATTCACATTCAGGCTCAGATATCCGGCATCGATGTTGAAGACTTCGTAATCGATCGAGATATTGCCGCTGATCTTGGGTGCGGAGATAAGCTCATTACCCGCCAGATCCACCATGTCATCGTCGTTATTCATGGTTTGAGAATTCGCCAGGCTCAACTCGGTGTACTCGGTTTCCAGAATACCCAGTCCCATCTGAACCATCAGCTTGTCGGTAACGGCAAACTGCATTTCCGACTCAAAGCCCACCACCTTGGAGCCGCCGGCGTTTTCCAGAAAATTCGACACGCCGACAACGTTAATAAACTGCTGGTCGGTATAGTCGTAGTAGAAGAAGGCGGCATTAATCCGCGCGCGACGATCGAAGAAGTCGGATTTTATGCCGATCTCATAGGCATCGAGATATTCAGGTGCCGCGTAGGCGTTTTCAAACTCACGGGGCTCGTAATATACCCCGGCATTAAAATTACCCGCGCGGAAACCTCGGCTGTAGCTCGCATAGGCCATCAACTGCTCATTAAAGCGATAGTCGACCCCGATTTTGCCCGTCCACTCCCTCTCCACAGCAGTCATACGCGGCGCCGAATCGGTGGTGTAAGGGCCATGGGTGTAGCCCGTTTGCGCCGTCTCTAACAAATCACTCAAGCCAATGCGGCCTTCCAACAACGCGACGATAATCTCTGTCGGCTCAAACGGACTCTGACCACCGACATTGAGGGGAATGAAGATATTATCCACACCGGTGGTATTTCCCGGCACCCATGTGCCTCGCGGCTCGCCGTCGTAACCCAGGCGGGATACGTTCAGATAGGTCAGTTCTATTTCATCTTCGGTGTAGCGCAGGCCCACGTCGACGCCCAGATTTGCCGTGACGTTCCAGCGCAATTGCGAGTACATGGCATAGCTGGTTTTCTCGGTGTCCATACGCTGATCGATAGCGCCAAAATCCAGCAGATAGGGATAGTAGCCACCGACCCCCGGAAAGGTTGCCGCCACTCGCGTATCCGGCGGTGTGCCGTATATCGCGTAGTTGTTGTGCAGTTTCATATCTTCGGTGGCGTAGTACGCGCCGACAATCAGATCAAAATCGTCCATCAGTGTTGTGGATAAACGCAGGTCCTGGCTGAAGGCTTCGGTCTCCATACCCCAGATAATTTCCAGTAACTCTTCCGGGTTTCCATCGACGTTCTGACGCTGGCCGTAATCAGAAATACTGGCCGAGGTGATGGCGGTTAAGGTAAACGCATCGGTTTGATATTCCAGCTTGTTAACAATCTGGTCCAGGCCCACCGTCAACGGCCCGGTGAAGTTATCCTCCACTTCGTTGTAGCCCAAGCCTTCAGCCGGGCGAGAATAGCCAGTGTTGTCAATAAAGCCATTGTTAGGATGGTCGTACGTGCCAACGCCGGTGCCATCAAACAGCGAACCCAGTCCGGGAATCCCCGAATTATTCGACAGGTCACCACGCGGTTCATTGCGACTGGCATTCGCCAAGGCGTCGTTTTCACCGCGGGTGTATTTGAACACCATGCTCAGCTCGTCAGTAAACTGCATATTCAGCACCAGTCGCGCGGCCTGAAAATCCATCTGCGATAAATCCGGTCCACCCAGACGATTTTCCACGTAGCCATCGCGCCGCGAATAGGAATACGCCAGCCGCGCGGCCAGACGATCCTCGATCAGCGTGCCCTCAATACCATATTCACCCGAGTGCCCGTTGTAATTGCGCAGCCCCTGCTTCAGGTTGATCGCCAGCGGGTCGTTGACCATCGGCGTTTTGGTAACGATGTTAATCGCGCCACCCGTAGTGTTCTTGCCATACAGAGTGCCCTGCGGTCCGCGCAGCACTTCCAGACGCTCTACATCAAAGAAACTCATGCCGTGGGTATATACCGCGCCCATATACGCTTCGTCGCTGTACACCCCAATCGGACTGGCCTGGCTGGAGCTGTAATCCGACATACTTACGCCGCGAATGGAGAAGATCGGCTGCACATCGCCATAGGGGCTGCTGACCTGCATATTGGGGACCTGCGCCGAAATATCATTGGCGCTGGTCAAGCCGAGCTTCTCGAGTTGGGTGCCGGTCATACCGGTGATTGCGATCGGGGTATCCTGGGTGCTTTCAGAGCGTTTCTGCGCCGTTACAATCACTTCTTCCAGCATGGGCGCCGATAGCGCGCTCGCCGAAAAGCCCAACAATAACGTCAGCTTCGCACTGACTGCGATCTTATGAATCGGTTTCGCCATGGTGTTATCAACCTCTAAGGACTGCTTGTTTTTATCGTTTTTAACAATGTATACCCTAGCTAAGGCTGATGGCGATTTTCCGCCAGAAACATTCAGAAAGAGACAATGTGACCTGGCAGAAAAGGATGAGCGTCCGGCATCAATGCGGCTCAGTTTTGCGTCGATAGACTGTCGGCCACACCGTATTCAGCCCGATAATCACTGGGGCTGCAGCCGACGGCAGCGCGGAATGCGCGGGTGAAATTCGAGGCATCGCTGTATCCGAGTTCCTGGGCGATACGGGTGATCGACAGGCGACTTCCCGCCAGCAGTTGTCTGGCGCGATTGCTGCGCTCTTCCACACAAAGTTGCCGATACACCAGTCCCTCCCGCTTTAAGTGGCGGTGCAGTGTCCGACTATTGATATTCAGCGTGGCCGCCAACTCTTCAATACTGGGCAAGCCGTCGTTGGATTCGCGCAGCATCATTCGCGTCCAGGCACCGATATTGCCGCTGCTGACAATGTGATCCACCAGTTGTCGGCAGCGCTGCTCGGCCACAGCCAGCGAGGCCGCGTTTGCCATCGCCGGCTCCTCCCCGAGAATGCTGGTGGGCAAGCGCAGGCACAACCCCGGATGAGGCAAGGCCGCAAAGTGCAGACGCGCCTGAGGCATCAACTGATGATAGCGATCCCGATGCAATGGTGCGGGAATCGATAATTCCAAATCGTAATGGGGCAGCGCGCCCTGAATCAGCTCCTGCACATCCGTCAGTGCCGCGACGGCCAGCATCTCGATATGAAAGGCCAGGCAATCGGAGGACATCGCCAGGGTTGGCAAAAACCGCATCTCCGCCCCTTGCGGGGTCACGCGGTACTGCATTCGGAAGGCGGGAAACACCAGACGAAAAAAGCGCGATGTGAGACGCATGGCATAGTCCACCGTCGGGCTGGAAAGCATGGCGTAACCCACCAGGGCGTGGTTGCGCAGGCGGATGGAACGCCCCAGTTCCAGCGGCAGATCGCGACCGCCAATGCCCATAAGCGCCGAGACCAGCCGCTCGAGTTCTTCAAGACTCAGTTGGGCTTCCGGGTCATTCAGCAGTGTCGGCGAAATCCCCGCAGCATCCCATACCTCGGCCGCATTGATGCCATGCCGCCCCAGCAGACGCGGTAGCTCGATGTAGTAACGGGCGGGCACAGCGGCCCGCAGGGCATTTGCTGAGACTGTCATGAAATGACCATATCAAGTCCGAAAATGACAGGCAACACGCGCCCCATCCCCCAATAATCAGCTCGCACACAGCATTCTAATAAGGAGAGATTGTCATGATTCGCCTGACTCTGATTGAGCACGGTGGCACCCCACATGAAGTCAGCGCCTCGGCGGGCAGCAGCCTGATGCAGGCCGCGGTCGATAATGCCGTCCCCGGCATCGACGCCGATTGCGGCGGCGGCTGCGCCTGCGGCACCTGCCACATCAAGGTTCCCGCGGAATGGCGAGAACGGGTGGGCGCGCCCAACGATATCGAGTCGATGATTCTCGACCAGACACCTGAGCGCGACGACCATTCCCGGCTCGCCTGCCAGATCACCCTGGAACCCCAACTCGATGGTCTGGTGGTTCATATCCCCGAATTCCAAATGTAAATCCGGCAGCGCCAACGACAAGCCAATAACAACAAGGAGCCCACAGCATGAGCACACTGACCACGCTGCATGACAGCGAATTGCGCGACCCCTACAGCGTCCCGCTGGACAGTATCGACCTGAGCGACCCTCGCCTGTTTTCCCAGAACCGCTGGCAAGAGTACTTCAAGCGCGTACGCGATGAAGACCCGGTTCACTACATTGCCGACAGCCCCTTTGGGCCGTTCTGGTCGGTTACCCGCTTTGACGACATTGTCGCGGTAGATACCAATCATCAGGTGTTTTCCTCTGAACCCTTTATCATGATCGGCGACCTCGACCCCGATCTGCCCATTGAGAACTTCATCTCCATGGACCCGCCCAAGCACGACGAACAGCGCGCCGCCGTGCAGTCCGTCGTCGCACCGCGCAACCTGCAAGCGATGGAAGCCCTGATCCGGCAGCGCATCGGCGCCATCCTCGACGAGCTGCCCGTAGGCGAAGCCTTCGACTGGGTTTCGACGGTCTCCATCGAACTGACCAGCCAGATGCTGGCCACCATCTTTGACTTCCCCTACGAAGAACGGCACAAGCTGCCCTACTGGTCCGACATCTCCACCGCCGCCCCCGAACTGTCCGGCGGCAAGGCCAGCAAGGAAGAGCGCTTCGCCGCCCTCGCCGAGATGGTCAATGCCTTTTCGGCGATCTGGGCGCGCAAGGCCGCCGAGCGCGAGGCGGGACAGCCAGCGGGCTTCGACCTGATCAGCCTGCTACAGGCCAGCGAGGATACCCGCGACATGATCAACCGCCCGGCGGAGTTCATGGGTAACCTCGGTCTGCTGATCGTCGGCGGCAATGACACCACCCGCAATTCCATCACCGGCAGCGTGCTCGCCATGAACCGGTTTCCCGAGGAGTTCGACAAGCTGCGCCGCGACCCCTCGCTGATCCCGAATATGGTCTCGGAAATCATCCGCTGGCAAACGCCACTCGCTCATATGCGCCGGATCGCCACCTGCGACACCGTGCTGGGCGGCAAAAAAATCCGCAAGGGCGACAAAGTGGTCATGTGGTATATCTCCGGCAACCGCGACGAGCGGGTGATCGCCAATCCCGATCGGGTCTTGGTGGATCGCGCCAAAGCCCGTCACCACCTGTCCTTCGGCTTCGGCATTCACCGCTGCATGGGCAACCGTCTGGGCGAGATGCAACTGCGCATCACCTGGGAGGAAATCCTGAAGCGCTTCGAGCGAGTGGAAGTGCTGGCTGAGCCAGAGCGCGTGCACTCCAATTTTGTGCACGGCTACGCGGCGATGCCGGTGAAACTTCATCCCAAGGCAAGCTGACGGTCAGCCGCCCGTCGTGATGCAACGGCATGACGATGGGCGGCAATACGGCCCGGCGCGAATCCCTAAGCGAAGTGTAAAAGCGGCCAGCCATTCTTTATCGGCCAGCCCTGATCATAAGCAGACAACCTAGCGGCGGCGCGAAGCGGCGATATTGAGCATATTCCCGGTCATCATCAGCGCACCGCCCAGCAGAATAGCGACCTCGAAGGGTTCGGCGTAGAACACAACCCCAATCAAGGCAATGAGGGGTAAGCGGAGAAAGTCCAGCGTGACCACGGTGGAGACTTCGGCATGCGCCATGGCTTTCGCCATACAGAAATGTGCCGACAAGGCCATCAGACCAATCACCAGCAGCCATCCCCATTGCGAGCCTACCGGCCATTGCCATTGCGGCAGCGCCAGTATGCCGCCAATGGGCAGTTGGATCAGGCACATGTAAAACAGAATGGTGAGTGCCGGCTCGCTGCGGCTAAGTGCTTTCGTCGCGGTGTGCGATGCTGAATAGCAAATGGCGGAAGCAATGACGATGAGTGACGCGGTATTCACCACGGCCAGCCCTGGCTGAACAATGATCAGCACACCCACCAAGCCCAAGCCTATCGACAACAGCTTTCGACCATTGATGCGCTCTCCCAGCGTCACCGCGGCAATCAGCATCGTCCACATTGGCACCGTAAATTCCAGCGCAAACACCTCGGCCAGTGGCAACAGGCCAATGCCGACAAACCAACCGTACTGGCCGCCGAAATGAAAGACATTACGCAGGGTGTGCAGACCCGGTCGCTGAGTGCTCAGGCCTTGGCGTCGGCCGGACAGCAACACCACCAGACTGATAGCAATCAGGCCAATGACGCTGCGGAAAAACAGGCTCTGAAATACCGGCAGCTCGCCGCTAAGCTCGCGGGCGCCAACTGCCATCAGGCTAAAAGACGCCAGCGCGCCCAACATCCACACTACCGCAAGCATAGCGACACAAATCTCGTTCGTTATTCAGGCCCGATGAGCCCGGCACCACACACTAACCGGCGGACAGTTTCAAACCCAATACACCGAGCATGATCAGTACAAGACTGGCGCCCTTCATCAGATCGACGGGCTCCGCGAACAGCACCGCGCTGAACAACACGGTACCCGCAGCACCAATGCCGACCCACACCGCATAGGCGGTACCCACCGGCAGGGTACGCATGGTCAGTCCAAGCAAGGCAATACTGATAATCATGGCGGACACCGTTAACAGTGTTGGCCAGGGACGGGTAAATCCTTCGGTATATTTCAGGCCGATGGCCCACGCGATTTCAAAGCAGCCCGCTACCAATAACAGTAACCAGTTCACGGCCCATTCTCCTGTAATGGGGCCGTCCCCGACTGAGTTGGAGCGGTGAGGTCGTCCTCACTTCACGAATGACAAGGCGGTTTCCCGCTGACAGGAACTGTAGCACAGCCCGCAAGCTTATTGGTTTTTGCTTAGTGCTGGCTGGCGAACCACTCGTCGGCGCCAAGGGTAAACAGCACATGCTCCTCAAGCGGATGTGAGGCGGGGACGGCGGGGTGAAGAAAATTGCGACCGCTGTTGCGCATGCCCAGTCGCTGCATCACCGCCTGAGAGGGCGTATTGCTGGTCGCGGTAAACGAAACCACCTCGTCCAGCGCCAGGTCAGTAAACGCAAAAGCCAGCGCTCGCCGGGCGGCTTCCGTTGCATAGCCCTTTCCCCAATACGCGCTGTGCAGTCGCCAGCCGATCTCCACGCAGGGCGAAAATGGCAGCTCGACAATGGGGCGATTCAGACCGACAAAACCGATAAAGGCGCCGCTGTCGCGCAGGCGCACAGCCCAAAACCCCCAGCCATTGTCGGCGATCAAGGCTTTGCAACGTGCGGCCATGGCATCGCTGTCCTCTCGGCTTAAACAGCTAGGGAAATAACGCATGATCTCCGGGTCGGCGTTGAGCTCAGCGAAGACCGGCAAGTCCTCGTCGCGCCACTGACCGAGTGTCAGGCGCGGTGTTTCCAGCTCAATACTCTCGGTCACGATCACGCCCCGTCAGTCCTCTGATGATGTCGCCGTGCGAATACTTGCCGCCAGGTCCGCCGGCAACGGCATCGGTTTAACGGGGCTGACATTGGCCCCGCCGGTATTTCCCTGTGGTACCCAGCCGGGCGCCGTCAGCGCTGCCGCGCCGATAATCCTGAGACACTGCCCCCATCCCTCTCTCGCGGCGCGATTGCGCCACGCCCAGCGCAGCATAAGCACATGCACCTTCACATGCCAGTACGTGGAAGCCTGCCCGAGCACATGGGCCCGTTCCAGATGGGAAAACTCATCACGCACACGCCCTTGGCCGCGCGCCTGTTCGGCCGCGACCAGCTCTACCTCAACAAAGGGCGCAATGCGCTTCGCGAAACGGCTCACAAGGGCACAGCGGTGCTTAGAAAGGCCAACTGATCTCCTACGATGCGGCTGAACATCGGCTCGACATAGGGTTGAAAATGCCCGGTCTGATACTCCCGCAGCTCAATATTGGCGTACTTCGGCGCCGCCTTGATACCGGGCTTGGCTGGAGTCGTCACGTCTTCGGTAGCGACCTGCATCAGCACCGGCATCGAGAGCTTGGACAGTGCCTTTATCGGCGAATACAGGCCCACCGACGTGGCAAAGCGCGCGGCAATACGACGGTCCAATTGGCGATCCTCGGGCACCAGTTCGAGGTAGCCCTGAGACTCGCCGGGCGAGGTCATAATGGCCAGTTCCCCCGGCTCACCGCTGGACAGAATATAGTGCGGTGACAAGCCGAGCATTCCGCGCAGCGTATCGTAACTGCCGTGCAGGGTGAGTGACAGAATCTTTGGCAGACTGATCATCCCCAGCGATGCAACACCACTGAGATGGGGCACCTGCGCCATCACGGCGGCGATATCGGGCACTTCCGATGCCACTTGCAGCACGTGACCGCCACTCAGAGAAGTGCCCCACAGCACCACGCGCTTGGGATCAACACCGGGCAATTGACGTGCAAACTCAATCGCCGCTTTCCAATCCTGATGCTGTTTTTTTACGTCCAGCAACTGCCGGGGCTCACCGTCGCTCTCGCCGAAATGACGGTAGTCAAACACCAGACTGGCATAGCCCGCCTCGGCAAATTTTTCGGCATACGCAGCCAAACGCATCTCTTTGATGGCCGCCAGCCCGTGGGCCATGACCACAATCGGATACGGCCCCTCGGTATCAGGCTGAAAAAACCACGCGGCACAGGAGCTGCCCTGAGAATCAAACCGAATATCCTGCTTCATACACCGTTCCTTTATCTCAATTTATTATGGTGTTGCCTGTTATACACCGCTCCACGCGGCCTTCAATGTGGATGCCGGACAGCTAGCGCAGGCCCGACCAGCGAAACGCGCGCCGCAAAAACTGCGTCGCGTTGTCACGCACAATCTCCCCGTGAGCCATGACCAGCACCTCGGGCTGCCAGGCCAGTATCTGCTGAAGGTGCTGACGTACAAGCCGCCGCGAAAACAGAAAGCTCAAACGCCAGTCCAGCGGCATCTTGCCATGGGGGGCAACGATGCCAGTAAGACGCGCCAGCACGCGCTGCCAGGGGCGGAAGGCCTCCGGTGAGAAGTTCTCAACCAAGTGCACGGTCGACGTTCGATGAAAAAACACCGCCTCCTCCATCGCCCGGGAGCCGGTAAACATGAGCGTATTGATCTCCGCCTGCCAGGGCATCGCCTCATTGCCAAGCTCGCCGGTGAAGTGAATATCCGGCCGCTTTGCCATGACTTTTGCCGTGCCGTACACCTCCGCAGCCGGGCAGTGCTGCTGCCAGTCTTTCAAAAACAGATGGTGCAGCGCATTGGGCGCTATCAGATAGCGAACCGGGCCCAGCTCCGCCAGCGCGTCTGCCAGTTCAGCGCTGTGGCGAACCGGGCTGTGCACCCAGAGGCCGCCATCACTCAGCCGGATAACCGTCATCCGTGTGCGATAAGGCAGGCCCAGAAACGACACAGTTTCCCCGTCGACCAGCCAGAGATTTTCTGCCAGTTTTTCCATTACAACGCGCGATCCCGTCATTGTTTTCCGGTCAGCCATACGCCGCCAGTATGGCCGCCAATTTTCGCAACATTTTGTTGCATAAGCGTTTTTTCGCACAGTGATTGTGCGCAGCCCCACTGATAACGGCGGCGAAAACACGGCCTGGCGACTCACTCCATCGCCACGGCTCATCGGCGATCGCGCGTTTTTTAAGCACGTCACCCGCGCCGTTTTCCACCGCCCGGCATGATTTCTGCAGCCTGTTTGAGACACAAGGGACTCTCAACCCCCTCGGATCGGCCCCGGACGAAAGCCTCAGGGTCACCGAAAAATCGGCGAATAATCGCCCCGGGGTTTAGCAAAGCCTTGCTGTGCAGCCACCCTCACTGTGCCGCTAAGCGGCAGCGCTTCGCTAAGCTCCTGGACACTGTTTCACAACACAGGAGTGATCAATGCTACTTGCAACGGACCTCGACGGCACCTTTCTGGCAGGTGATCCGGAGAGCCGACTGAAACTGTACCAGCTCATTTCCGCTCACCCCGATATTCAACTGGCCTTTGTCACCGGACGCGGACTGGAATCGGTGATCCCCCTGCTGTCCGACCCGACGATTCCCGAGCCGGACTACATTATTTGCGACGTGGGCTGCACCGTGGTCCACGGTGAATCCCGACAGGCCGTGCAGCCTATTCAAGGCAGTATCGATGCCCTCTGGCCCGGCGCCCAAACCATCGAAGCCGCATTGGAAAGTATGGAGGGGCTACAACGTCAAGAGGTGCCCCAGGAACGTCGTGTCTCCTATTTCTGCGAGCGCAGTGCCGTCACCGACGAGCTGGTTGCCATCGGTGAATCGCTGAACTGTGACGTGCTGTTTTCGGCAGGCAAATACCTCGACTTTCTGCCCCGCGGCGTCAACAAGGGTCGCACGCTGATACAGCTCGTGGAGCATCTTGGTATCGATCCGGAACTGGTGATGGTGGCCGGCGACACCCTCAATGACCTGTCGATGTACCAGCAGGGATTCAAGGGCGTTTGCGTGGGCGAGTCCGAGCGCGAACTGCTGGAGCAAACCGAGCATCAGGCGCGGATTTATCACGCCGAACGCCCCGGCTGTGGCGGCATTCTCGAGGCCTTCGAACACTTCGGCTTTCTCGGTCATGCCGGTATCGAAGCCGAAGTGCCGGACAATGTGAAATCCGGCAAATCGGATCTGGTCATGGTTTACCACCGCCTTCCCTATGAGGAAGTGGTGGAAAACGGTGAGCTGATCCGCCGCCGCCCCAAATCCCCCAACGGCATCATTCCCACTCTGCTGAGTTTCTTTGCCGGTGGCACCTCCGGTGCTTGGGTCGCCTGGTCAATTGACGACCCGGAACAGGGCCCCTTCCAGACCCACACGGATGTCGATACCAGTCGCTATGAAAAACTGGTGGCCGCACGCGTGCCACTGAGCAAAAGCGACGTGGATATCTTCTACAAGAAATTTTCCAAGGAGGCCTTCTGGCCCACGCTTCACACCTTCTGGGAGCGCGCCAGCTTTCGCGACGAACACTGGCAGGTCTTTCTCAAGGTGAACCGCCTGTTTGCCGAGAGGGCGGCGCAGGAAGCGGCGGAAAATGCCGTGGTTTGGATTCACGACTACAACCTGTGGATGGTGCCCGCCTACCTGCGCGAGCTGCGCCCGGATGTCACCATTGCGTTCTTCCACCACACCTACTTCCCATCGGCAGATGTGTTCAATGTGCTGCCCTGGCGCCGCGATATTATCGGCAGCCTGCTGCACTGTGACTATATAGGCTTCCACATTCCGCGTCAGGCCGAGAACTTTGTCGATGTCGCGCGCGGCGTGACGCCACTGGAAGTCACCGAGAAACAGAGCTGCGCACCGCGCTATCTCACCTACGGCTGCGCGGTTGGCCTCGACGAGATGAGCACCGAGATCAAAGTGAACGACCGTCGCATCGGGCTCGGCGCCCACCCGGTCGGGCTGGATTTGAACCGGGTGAAAAGCGCCTTGGCCAACACGGACATTCAGGCTCGCATGGAATCCCTGCGCGAAGAACTGAGTGGCACGCGCATGGTGCTGTCGGTAGAGCGACTGGATTTCACCAAAGGCATTATCGAAAAACTCGACGCCTATGAACGCATGCTCAACGAACATCCGGAATTGCTCGGCAAGGTCACGCTGCTCATGGTCTGCGTGCCCGCCGCCGAGGGCATGACGATATACGAAGAGCTGCAATCGCAGATTGAACAAACCGTGGGCCGGATCAACGGACGCTTCTCACGGGTGGGCTGGACGCCCCTGCAGTTCTTCTTCCGCTCGCTGCCCTTTGAAGAACTGGTGGCCTACTACGCCATGGCCGATGTGATGTGGATTACCCCGCTGCGCGACGGCTTGAATCTGGTGGCCAAGGAATACGTCGCGACTCAGGGCCTGACCGATGGCAGCGGCGTGCTGGTGCTGTCAGAGTTTGCCGGGGCCGCCGCCGAACTGCGCGGCGCCATCCTCGCCAATCCCCATCATCCACAGGAGCTTGCAGACACCTGTTACTACGCGCTGGCAATGAGCCGCAGCGAAGCCCGCGACCGGCTCAGTGAAGCCTATGAAATTGTCTGTCGCTACGACATTGCGCTGTGGGGTCAGGAGTTTGTCGATGCCGTCACTCACCGTCGCGACCAGCGTCTGCAGCCGGTCACCGCACTGCCCGGTTGTGCCGTGGCCTAGCGTCAACGGCTGAACTCTACCAGGCACCGGAAACACCGGGCGGTCGTCATACCGCCCGGCACAACAAGCAATAACACGCGGGAGAACATCATGTCGCTGAGAAACGGCATTCAACTCATCTGCTATCCCAACCGCATTGGGCAGGATCTGAAAGACCTCAAAACCGTGGTGGATACGCACCTGTCCGACGCCATTTGCGGCCTGCATATTCTGCCGTTCTTTCCGTCAAATGCAGACAACGGCTTCTCGCCACTGACGCACAAGGAAGTCGATCCGGCCTTTGGCAACTGGGATGATATCGAAGCGCTGTCAGCGGAATACGATCTCTGCGTGGACTTGACGGTCAACCACATCTCCGACGAATCGCCGGAGTTCACCGACTTCATTGCCAAGGGCTTCGATTCCGAATACGCGGAGCTGTTTGTCCACGTCGACAAGTTTGGCGACATCAGCCCGGACGATATGGCGAAGATTCATATCCGCAAAGAGAAGGAACCGTTTCGCGAAGTGACGCTCGCCAACGGCGACACCACCCGCGTGTGGTGTACCTTCACCGAGCAGCAGATCGATCTGAATTACGAATCGGAACTGGCCTACCGACTGATGGAAGGCTATATCGCCTTTCTTACCGGCAAGGGTGTCAAACTGCTGCGACTGGATGCCTTTGGCTATACCACCAAGCGCATCGGCACCAGTTGCTTTCTGGTCGAGCCCGAGGTCTACCGTATCCTCGACTGGATTAACGAGGTGGCCTATAAACACGGCGCCGAATGCCTGCCCGAAGTGCACGACCACACCAGCTATCAGTACGCTATCGCGCGCCGCAATATGCACCCCTACGGCTTTGCGCTGCCACCCCTGCTGCTCTATTCACTGCTCGACGCCAACAGCGTCTATCTGAAAAACTGGCTGCGCATGTGTCCGCGCAATATGGTCACTGTGCTCGATACTCACGACGGTATTTGCATTCCCGATGTCGAAGGCGTATTGCCCGACGAAAAAATCCGCGTGCTGATCGACAACATCGATGCCCGCAGCGCCGACCCGATCATGCGTCGCTCGGCAGCGAACATTCACAGTGTCGGCGCCATCTACCAGCTCACCTGTACGTTTTACGATGCACTGATGCAGAACGACGATGCCTACATCGCCGCCCGCGCTATCCAGTTCTTCACGCCCGGTATTCCTCAGGTGTATTACGTTGGCCTGTTTGCCGGTTGTAACGACCCCGAGCTGATGGAAGAAACCGGCGAGCTGCGCGATATCAACCGGCATTTCTACAGTCTGGAAGAGGTGGAAGACGAGGTCGAGAAACCCGTCGTCAAACGCCTGCTGGCGCTCATGCGCTTCAGAAACAATTACCCGGCATTCGACGGCCACTTCGAACTGAACTACTCCAACGATTCCAGTGTGGCGATGGCCTGGCGCCACGGCGAGTACTACTGCCATCTCTTTGTGGATTTGAATTTCAACACCAGCAAAATTGAGTATGTCGACGTGGAAAGCGGGGAGAGTCTCAGCCTGAGTTTCTGAGCAGCGTTGCCGTCGGCAAGGCCATTCAGCCGTTGCCGACGCCTTTGGCAATGAGCACCGCCAGCAATGGGAAGATCATCAGCAACACCAGCTCCAGGCGTTTAATCAGCACGATTGACGGGGAAACCGCCAGTACGTCGCCGGCCTGTCGCTGCAACTTGAGCAGCGCAACCGTCGGAAACAAGGACATCACGGCCACCAGCACAAACAAACCTAGCTTGGCGTGGAACAGCGGATTAGCGCTGTAAAAGGCCGACGCCTTGCCTACCATCAACCAAAGCAGCAAACCTGCTGCCAGAATGATCATCGCCGCCAGACCGTAGACCCGGTCCAGCAACAACAGACGTCGCAGTTCGCGGCGTGGCAAGCGGTGCGACAGCAAGAGATTCTGCGCCACCAGCATCGCAGCCAGCAGCATGATGCCGACAAAGTGCGCGTAACGAACCAGCGTATCGTCCATAGCCTTCTGTTCCCAGCATTCAGGATGGGTAGCGGCGGTGCTGCTTTCGCGAGAAAAACCACGAGCCGACGCTGAGTATCGCATAGAGCGTGACAATGAAAACCAACTGCTCGGGCTGGTTCCGGTATTCGTAGCTGAAAATCAGCACCGTCCCCACCAGCAAGCCCAGAAACGCGATCACGGTCACCAGCAGCGACGACTGGGTCTGCGCCCGAATACGAAAGTTGGCATAGGCCATCAACAGCGACACCAGCAAGAAGGTCACGCTGGCAAACTCCAGAATCATCTGCAGGCTGCCTGCCAGAATCAAGGCGAACGCCAACGCCGCCATGCTGAGGATCGCATACACGGGAATACGGTTCTTGCGCGTCGCCAACGCCGCAGGGAAAAACCCGTCCGCCGCAATCACCGCCATCTGCCGCGACGCGCCAAACACCGTTCCACTGATAGCACTGCTGGTGGCTAACATCGCGCCCAGCACCACCAGATCGGTGCCCCAATGGCCCAGCACATTATTGGTTCCCGCCGCCAGCGCATACTCTTCATTGGCGATGATTTCATCAAAGGGAATCGCCAGGATGGCCCCCAGCGAAATGACGAAGTAAATCAGAATGGCGATGAAAATGGCCGAGTAAATCGCGCGCGGAATATTCCGTTCCGGCTCGTCCATTTCGTTCACCGCGTTAATCACCAGCTGAAAACCCTCGTAGGCCACAAAGGTCAGCGAGGCGACGATGAGCACCGAGATCATACTGACCTCGCCCTGCTGTTCCAGCAACACCGGCAGCGTGGTCTGGCTGTTATTAATCAGTACAAAGGAAATAATCGCGAGAATCACCAGCTTGGTATACACCATCAGATCCTCGATTTTGCCCATGCCCTTCACGCTCCAGACATTAATCAGCGTAAAGACCGCAATCACTGCACCGGCCACCAGCTTGCGCACCATCTCGCTGTCGGAGAAGGCAAAACGGCTGATCGCATACGAGGAAAACGTATAGGCATACAATGCCAGCGTGCTGATATAGCCGAAGATAATCCACCAGCCGATCAGCGAGGCCGCAAACGGCGAGCCCGGAAATGTGCGTTTGAAGAACGAGTAGGTGGCGCCCTCATCCTTGTAGTACACACCCAGCTTGATATAGGAGTAGGCCGCGAGCGACGCAATCAGGCCACCCACCAGAATAACCACCGGCGTGAACACACCGACCATCGCGACAGATATCCCCAGAATGGTGAAGATACCGCCGCCCACCATGCCACCCAGCGCAATCGCGACCAGTTCGGGCACGCCCAGAGTTTTACCGCGACTGCGGTGTGAGGAACGGGAGGGACGCTTGTGAAATATCATTCGGAACCTGCTGACAAGGGTCAGGCCGCGTCATAAATCGAACACAGCCACAGGAACCATACTGCCCGGCGTCGACAGAATCCACGAAAAAGTAACGCGGCCTGCCGAATAAACTGCCGACATGTTCCGGCAGGGCTAATCTAGCGATAGAGATACGCCTAACGATAGAGATACTTGGGATCGAGACCCAGACGCTGGCAGCTTTGCACAGCAGGTGATTGCTTGATAACAATGCGATCGCCCAAGTAGCCCAGATAGCGAATCATAAGGCGCTCCCAACCTCGCAGACGGGCTGCTTTCTCGAGTTGAAGCTGCTGCTGCAAGGTCTCGGGTATCAGCGACACCGCGGCGCGGATCATCATGCCTTGAAAGGGGCGCAGCAGACCGGGCAATGCCGGCGTCTCTTTCATGATAGCGAGAAACTCCGCAATAACCGGCGTCGGGCCGAGCTGCGGCTGCATTGCCTTGAAGTGCTCGTCACATTCCTGCTCGCTGTGCGGACAACCCGGCGCGCCGTACATGGCCGCACTCGCCAGCGCTTCCGAGTAAAAGGCATCTCGGTCCGCTTGCGGCAGGGAATACACAAACTGGCAGTAGGCCTGCAAAAACCCGAAAGACGCCGTGGTATGCACCCAGTTCATCAACGGCGCTTGCAGGGCTTTATATTCGCGGCCATGCTCATCGACACCCTTTACCTGAGCATGCTGGCGGTTGACGCCGCGAATCAATCTGCGGGCGACTGACTCGGCGCCGTAGACCGTGACCATTGCCGCCAAACCAGTGCGTTTAAGGCGCGGTAATGGCTGATCGCGGAAACTGGTGTGATCCCATACCCCGGCACGAATGCGCGGTTCAGCCAGCTCCAGAACCGTTGCGGTGATACCGCCGATAAACATGGCGACGGGATTCTTGAACACGCGCCAGGATACAGACTCGGGAGGCAGCGCCGCCGCCTCGCCAAAGGGCTCCAGAAAGCTGACATTGCGCATATCCACCGGGCTTTGCTCGCCTGTCATAAGGTCTCCGAGACTGCTTTCAAATACTGGCCCATAGACTAACCAAGTCCACCGCGCCTTTTAGTTCCCAGAGAACAGATTTTGTCGGGAGGTGCCAACGCACTAACGCGCCCCCTTGTCGCTCATCGAGATTGCCAACTACAGTGCCGGGCAGAGATTGGAATTCGCCATTGTCCCGCCTACCGCCTGCAAGGGGAAACGCCCCTCGCAGGCAAGGCTTACTAGCCCCGCTCCTGATACTGGCTGAGCGCCTGCATGGCCTCAATGCCGTAGACCACAGACGGACCTCCCCCCATCAGAATCGCCACCGATACCGTCTCGGCAATCTCCCCCTGACTCGCTCCGGCCTCCATGGCATCGTGCACGTGAAAACTGATACAGCCATCGCAGCGGACAGTAATGGCGATACCCAGAGCAATCAGCTCCTTGGTTTTGGTATCGAGCGCGCCGGGCTTCAGGCTGGCTTCGTGCAACGCCCCAAAGCCCTGCATCACCTCGGGAATCTCCACCCCCAGCTTGCCCATCCACTCGTTTAACTCTTGAAAATGTGCAGGAAAATCTTTCATACCACGCTCCTTATGCTTCGCAGAAAACCGGTGCCGTACATCACCGCCAAGATCTTGGGATCTCAACGTGTAAGTAGTGAACCACAAAAGCGGGGTGTGCTCTGCCTCGGATTCGTGACAGACGGCATTGCGCGGCATTGTCGTCGACAGCGGTTCAGCGGCCGACAAACGGATAGCCGTCGTTAAGCGGTGATAGAAATGCTACTGCGCGCAGGGCAAAGAGCGCCTGCGGCAGTTGCTAGAGAAGCAAACACGGACCAGCGATTACGTCGACGAAGGCAGAACCATTGCGAGGCGCCGCCGACTGCGGCGAGCACTGTACCGTTTGTACCAGATCACCACCCCGGTAACACTCAGCATGGCAACCACAACACCCATCACCGAGATCAGGATGCGTCCCGGCAAGCCCAGAATCCGACCGGAGTGCAGGGGAAATTGGGCCTGAACAAAGAGGTCGGCTGCCGTTCCCTGCCATGGCAGCCAATCGCCAAGTGGCTCTCCGCTTTTCGCGTCTAAAAAGACAGCCTGGTGACCGACGCCGCCGGCACCGTGCCCGGATTCCGCATCGAAAAACTCAATCCGGTAAATACCAAATTCTCTGGCATACCAGATGCTGCCAACCGGCATTGACCAACCCTTTTCGTCAGCAGCCTGCTGGCCTAGAGAAATCGCATGCGCAAAACCATAGCTGGCCTCGATGGGAGCATCGTGCGGGGCTGGTGCCCGCTCATCGATCGGCGTTGGCGTTACATCAGAAACCAGTGACATTGCCGGGAAGAAGACTTCTCGATAAAGGTTCAGGGAGAAACCGGTGAACGCGATAACAAACAGCAGCACCCAGGTCCATAAACCGAAAGCACGGTGAAGATCAAAGTTGAGCTTTGTAGGCCCATTCCGCCAGCGCACTTTCCACGCCGGTTTCCAGCGCTGCCAGTAGTTGCGCCCACGACCTCCATTGGCTCGCAGACCTTCCCCGCTGCTACGCCTACGTCTCGGCAAGGTCAGAATAAATGCCACGAAGCAGTCCAGCGTCCAGATAAGCGCGATCACCCCAAGCAGCCAGAGCCCCCAGTGGTCGGTTCCCATGAACTCGGGAATGTGCAGGCTAAAGTGCAGCTTATAGAGAAACGAAACAAAATTTTCGGTGGTAATCGGCCACACCGCGCCCCATTCACGCGTTCCTAACACCTCTCCGGATACCGGGTCCACATACACCTGGTTAAATCCGGGCTTGAACAGCTTTCCTGTTTCTGGATTCACTCTGGGCTCCACCCAGTAGTAATACGAGTGACCCGGCTCGGCAGCTAATTCATAGTAGGTAACCTGCACCGCAGGATATTGCTGCTCTATCAACGTGGCCAGCTGCGTAGCGCTTTGCGGAGTCCCCGGCGTACGGGCCTCAAGAAGATGAGGGTTCAACCACTCATCCAACTCATGATCCCAGGAAATTACGGCGCCAGTCAGCCCTGTAATAATCAGGAAGACAGCAATAGTCAGTCCGAAATATCGATGAAGCAGAGTAAGAAATGCGCGCATAATGTATCCAAACGATGATGAC
>NZ_CFHTQA010000017.1:0-67509 GCF_984394615.1 Spongiibacter sp.
GTAGTGGTATCCATAAATAGGCCTCGTGGGTGTAAACCTATTTCAGGACGGGACAGAGGCATAAAAAAAGGCCCTTCGTCAGGGCCTTTTTACCTTACTGAATGCCGCTTTCTAGCGGCAGCGCAGACTTTAGTCGTTGCTTTTATCCAGCAGGAAGTTTTGCAGTTTGGCGTCGGCCAGCATGCTTTCCAGCACATCGACGACCAGTTTGTTCACCATTTCTTCGTTGTGCGGCTCGCTGGGGGCGTTGAAGAATTTTTCCTGACGCTTGATTTTGTAGCGACCTTCATAGCGGCTGTTTTGTCGCACAGCTTCTACCCGCACCTGGGCTTCCATATCCATGGGGTGTCCCACGCCGTCGGTATCGGGGTGGTTGTAAACCAGTGACTCAAAGACAACGTGCAGGTCGGTGGTTTGCGGGCTGAGGCTGTCGACTTCAAAGCCCAGGGCCTTGAGGTGGTCTTTCAGCGCGGGCTGAATCGCCAGCGACAGGCTTTCGCCGAGGGTGATCAAGGCGGTATCGCGGTAGGCGCCACCACGGCTGCCCAGCACTTTGTCGCGGCGGTCGTCACTGACGCGCACGTGCACGGGCTGTTTATTGCCAATGGCTTGTTCCGGCGCGGGAAAGCTGGGCGCCAGCGTAATTTTTTGGGGGCTTTGCGCACAGGCGGCCAACAGCACCGCAGCGGCAACGGCCACAAGGGGTTTGATTACAGAGTGAATGGCTGTCATGGCTTATCCTTTTGAAAGCAAATCGCGCAAATCGATAATGGCAGCATTGGCCCGTGAAATGTACGAGGCCATTACCAGCGAGTGGTTTGCCAGCAGGCCAAAGCCGCTGCCGTTCAGAATCATTGGGCTGTAAATGGCTTGTTGGGTTCCTTCCAGCTCGCGGATGATCTGCCGCAGGCTGACAGTGGCATTTTTGTTATCCAGCACATCGGCAAAGTCGACCTCGGCCGCTTTCAGGAAGTGCAGCAGTGCCCAAGCGCTGCCGCGGGCTTCGTAGAAGACGTTGTCGATATCCATCCACGGGGTTTTAACCCGCTGATCCGACGACGAAGGTGTGGACTGCCGCGCACTGGGGTCATTGGCCAGATCGGTGTTGACGCGGGGGCGACCGACGCTGGCGCTCAGACGCTGAGAGAGACTGCCCAGCCGGGATTCCACAACCGAGAGCCAGTAGCGCAGATTATCGGCGCGGGCGTAGAACTGCGCGTCTGGCTGATCGACATCGCTCAGGCGGCTGCGGTAGGCCTTGAGGTAACGAATGGCGGCGCGGTACTCAGACTCCGAGGCGGGCACGGCCCAGCTATTGGAGGAGAAGTTAAAGCGCGGTTCGGCCTTGGCCAGATCCTTGTCTTCCTGAGATTGCGACTGGGAGCGGCTGTAGCTTTCGCGCAGGGCGCGGCTGAGATCACGCACTTGCATCAACACGCCGTATTCCCAGGAAGGCATATTGTCCATCAAGACGCCGGGCGGAGTGATGTCGTTGCTGAGAAAACCGCCGGGCTTGTCGAGCAGCAGCTCGGCCACATCGATCAGTGCCGAGGTGGTGGCAGAACCGACCACAGCACTGCGGCTGTTGTCCCGATCGAACTGGGTGGCGGGCAGTTCCGGCGTGAAGCTCCAGTAAATACCCAGGCCGCAGACCAGCAGCAGGTATAGGCCGCCGGCAATACCGGCGATGCGCGCGACATTGCGGTTACCCAGCCAGTCTTGCAGGGCTTCTTTTATACCGGCAATGGCATCCATCAAACGCTGTTTCATCAGTGATGTTCTCCGTGTCCGTGGTGCTCATCGTGCCCGTTCATTGGAGCTTCTTTTAGTACGCTGCGCACGGGCGCGTCTATTTCGTATTCCGCGCCGCTGTCGTCAATCAGGCTGAACTGCACTCGCTCGCCATCGCGCAGGGGCGCAGTGAGGTTAATCAACATCAGGTGATAGCCACCCGGCTTGAACACCAACTGCTCTCCGGCGGCTACGGTGACGCTGTCCTGACGACGCATGGCCGCCATCCCATTGTGCTGACCGTGACTGTGAATTTCCAGGCGCTCCGCCGCACGGCTGCTACCGGCGCGAAGGGTCAGTGGCGCATCGCCGGGGTTCACCAAGGTGAAGAAGGCGGCGGTGTTTTTCTGGGTTGGCGGTAGTCCGCGCACATAGACCTGTTCAACGCTCAGGCCGAGCGCTGACAAAGGCAAGATTGCTGCGAGTAAAAGCAGCCATTTGCGGGTCATAGATTCCTCCAGTGTGTACATGCAAGACAGCGCCGTCGATCTGACTTACTATGGGCGCCGCGCCTCGCACGTGACCTATGGGTGTCAGGCGTTGCGCCCTATGATAACGCCAGTTGCCAGCGATAGTCCTTATGAGTCGGTTTTTATTACTGTTTTTCCTGTTCGCCAGCATACTTCCCAGCTATGCCAACGACCCTTTTGGCAAGGGCACGCAGAGCTTTTCGCTGGACCAGCAACCGGCGTTTTTGCCGGTGGAAGAGGCCTATCAGGCCAGCATTGATGTGTTGGACAACAGCCTGCTGGTCGACTGGCGTATCGCCGAAGGCTATTACCTGTACCGGGAGCGCTTTGAGGTGGTCGCCAGCCGCGACGGTCAGGCCATCGCTGCCGAGCTGGAGTTCAGCCCCGGCAAAGTGAAAGACGACCCGTATTTTGGCCGCACCGAGGTGTACTACCACGGTGCGAGTATTCGCATTGGCGAGCTTGGCGATCCCGAGGGCCTGAAGCTGAAGCTGACCTCGCAGGGCTGCGCCGATGCCGGACTCTGCTATCCGCCGCGCACCCAGTATTTCTCGGCCGATGCCGATGGCGTGTTCCGCGAAACTGTCCGCCCGTCGACCACCGCCACCGCCACGGCCGTTGCGCCTCCGGAGTACAGCAGTCTGCCGGTGATCCTGTTACTGGCCGCCCTCGGCGGCGCCATTCTGAATTTAATGCCCTGCGTCTTCCCGGTACTGGGGTTGAAGGTGCTGAGCTTCACCAATGCCCACCACGGTCGGCCGGTCAATCACGGACTGGTGTACAGCGCCGGGGTGGTGCTCAGTTTTGTGCTGGTTGCCGGCGTGCTGATCGGTATGCAGCAGGCGGGACAGGCCGTGGGCTGGGGCTTTCAACTGCAGTCACCACTGTTTGTGGCCTCACTGGCGGCGCTGTTTTTTGTCCTGTCGCTGAACCTGCTGGGACTGTTTGAGCTCGGCGGCCGCTGGATGAATATCGGCGGTGATCTTAGCCAGGAACCCGGATTTCGCGGCAGTTTCTTTACCGGCGTACTGGCAACGCTGGTGGCGAGCCCCTGCACCGCGCCATTTATGGGGAGCGCAATCGGCTACGCCGCCACCCAGCCCCCGGCCATTGCGCTGCTGGTGTTCGCCAGCCTAGGCGCGGGCATGGCGCTGCCGGTGTTGCTGCTGACGATTTTCCCCCAGTGGCTGCGCTGGCTGCCCAAACCCGGCCAGTGGATGCTGCACCTGCGCCAACTGATGGCCTTCCCTCTGCTTGCCACAGCCATCTGGCTGGCGTGGATAGTGGGCCGCCAGACCGGCGCCGACGGCATGGCGGGCACGCTGCTGAGCTGGCTGCTGCTGGGCCTGGCCATTTGGTTGTGGGGATTGGGTGGACGCCGCAAGTGGCTGGCGGTGGTCAGCCTTGCCGCGATGCCGTCGCTGCTGGTGGGCAGTCTGCAACGCACACCGGAGGTCTCCGCCAGTGGGCAGTTTGATGCAACTCAGATCACCGCGCTTCGCGAGTCCGGGCGCGCGGTGTTTCTGGACGTCACCGCCGACTGGTGCATTACCTGCGCCGCCAATGAAGCCCTGGTGCTGAATACCGATGACATTCAACAGGCCTTTGCCGACAGCAATGTGGAATATTTGGTGGCGGACTGGACGCGATATGACCCCGCGATCACTGCACTTTTGGCGGAGTTCGAGCGTAATGGCATCCCGTTGTATGTGTATTACCCGGCAGATATGAGTGCGGCCCCGCAAATACTGCCCCAGGTCCTCAATAAAACGATGGTACTGCGGGTACTGAACACCCCTTAAGCAGTGTGACAGTGTTAGCACTGAACACACTTATTTCGGCTAAAAACCGTGCATCGTCTGCAATCTTGCAGGAAACTTGCAGACATCTCAAAAATTTGAGCTGTTTCGTTGGACTCGCTTTTTCAATTGCGGCAAACTACGCCAAATTTTCTGATTTTTCGGTGATGTATGGCGTCTATTCTCGTGCTGCACGGCCCCAATCTGAACCTGCTCGGCACCCGCGAGCCGGCGGTTTACGGGCATCAGACACTGGCCGACATCAACGTCGATTTGCAGCAGGCGGCCACCGCGGCCGGACACCACCTGCAGAGCCTGCAAAGTAACGCGGAAGCGGAGCTGATCGAGCGCGTTCACGACGCTCGCCACGAAGGCATCGACTTCATCATTATTAACCCCGCAGCGTTCACGCACACCAGCGTGGCGCTGCGCGATGCCCTGCTGGGCGTCGACATTCCCTTTATTGAAGTTCACCTGTCGAATGTCCACGCCCGCGAAGCCTTTCGCAGCCATTCCTATTTCTCAGACATTGCCCGCGGTGTGATCTGCGGCCTGGGGCCTCAAGGCTATCGCCTGGCTCTGGACGCGGCATTGCAGCATTTGGGCAGCTAAACACTCAACACTAAAACCTCACACAAGAGAGCGACTATGGATATCAGGAAAGTAAAAAAATTAATTGAGCTCCTGGAAGAGTCGAACATCGACGAACTGGAGATCAAGGAAGGCGAGGAATCGGTACGCATCAGCCGTAACAGCGGCGCGGCCGCCGTGGCAGCTCCCCAGTACTACGCTCAGCCCGCGGCAGCCCCTGCTCCCGCCCCGGCACCGGCGGCAGCCGCTCCTGAAGCGCCCGCCAGCAGCGAGCCGACAATCAACGGCCACGTGATCAAATCGCCCATGGTCGGCACCTTCTACCGCTCACCGTCTCCGGGCTCTCCGGCCTTTGTTGAAGTGGGCCAGCACGTGAAAGCGGGCGACGTGGTGTGCATTGTCGAAGCCATGAAGATGATGAACCAGATCGAAGCCGACAAATCCGGTGTTGTCGAAGCCATTTTGCTGGACGACGCGCAGCCCGTGGAATTTGACCAGCCTCTGATCACTATCGTGTAAGTCGGCCCGGCCCGATACAGAGAATACGATACCCGCTATCAGAGGACACCCGAGGACATGCTTAAAAAAGTCGTTATCGCCAACCGTGGCGAAATCGCACTGCGCATCCTGCGCGCCTGCAAAGAGCTCGGCATCAAAACTGTTGCCGTTCACTCTGTGGCCGACCGGGATTTGATGCATGTGCGCCTGGCCGATGAGTCTGTGTGCATCGGCCCCGCGCCGTCGCCGCAGAGCTATTTGAATATTCCAGCCATTATCAGTGCCGCCGAAGTGACCGACGCCGTGGCGATCCATCCCGGCTACGGCTTTCTGGCAGAAAATGCCGACTTTGCCGAACAGGTAGAGAAAAGCGGTTTCACCTTTATTGGCCCCAGCGCGGACGTTATCCGCCTGATGGGCGACAAGGTGTCGGCCATCCGCGCCATGAAAGAAGCGGGCGTGCCCACTGTGCCCGGCTCCGACGGCCCGATTGATCAGGACAGCGACCGCACACTGGCGATCGCCCGCCGCATTGGCTATCCGGTGATCATCAAAGCTGCCGCCGGTGGTGGTGGTCGCGGTATGCGCGTGGTGCACAGCGAAGCGGCTCTGCTCAACGCCGTGTATGTGACCCAGTCAGAGGCCAAGGCGGCCTTTGGCGACGATACCGTCTACATCGAGAAATTCCTGGAAAACCCGCGCCATGTGGAGATTCAGGTACTCGCCGATGGTCAGGGCAACGCCATTCATCTGGGCGACCGCGACTGCTCGCTGCAGCGCCGTCACCAGAAAGTGCTGGAAGAAGCCCCCGCCCCCGGCATTCCCGATGATGTGCGCAACCGTGTTGCCATGTCCTGTGTGGAAGCCTGTATCAAGATCAACTACCGCGGCGCAGGAACCTTCGAGTTTCTGTATGAAAACGGCGAGTTCTTCTTTATCGAGATGAACACCCGGATTCAGGTAGAGCATCCGGTCAGCGAAATGGTGACGGGCGTGGACCTGATCAAGGAGCAGCTGATGATCGCCGGTGGCGAACCGCTGCGCCTGCGTCAGGAAGACATCAAGGTTGAAGGCCATGCCTTCGAGTGCCGGATTAATGCCGAGGATCCGAAGACCTTCATGCCTTGCCCCGGCAAGATCAAGCACTACCACGCCCCCGGCGGCCTGGGCGTGCGCGTCGATTCGCATCTGTACAGCGGCTACACCGTACCGCCGAACTACGACTCGATGATCGCCAAAATCATTACCTGGGGCGATGACCGTAAATCGGCGCTGAATCGCATGCGCACCGCACTGGACGAGCTGGTGGTAGACGGCATTCGCACGAATACCGAGCTGCACCGCGATCTGGTTCGCGACAGTGCTTTCCGGGAAGGTGGCGTAAGCATTCACTATCTCGAAAAGAAACTGAAAATCTGATTTACTGCGCATCGTGCAAAGGGGCCTGCTGGCCCCTTTTTTGTTTTAACGTGTTTATTTGACTCGCAACAAGGCCACCATCATGAGCTGGTTACAGATCCGTCTCGACGCCAACCCCGACACCGCCAGTGCGCTGGAAGATGCGCTGCTGGACTGCGGCGCCGCCTCCGTCACGATGGAAGACAACGCCGATCAGCCGCTGTTTGAGCCGCCCATCGGCGAAACGCCGGTGTGGCAGAACACCCGAGTCACCGGCATGTTTATGGCCGACACCGATATGGTCGCGGTACTGGCCGGACTCAATCAGATTTATGGCGAGTTGCCACCCCATCGCATTGAAATTCTGGAAGACCGGGACTGGATTCGCGAGTGGATGGACAGCTACCACCCGCTGAAGTGCGGCGAGCGCCTGTGGATTTGCCCCAGTTGGCGCGAACCCACCGACCCGGATGCCGTGAACCTGATGCTCGACCCCGGCCTGGCCTTCGGCACAGGCACTCACCCGACCACCTGGCTCTGCCTGAACTGGCTGGACAGCCAGCCGCTGCAGGGCAAGACCGTCATCGACTACGGCTGTGGTTCCGGCATTCTGGGCATTGCCGCCCTGCTGCTGGGCGCCGAGCGAATGATCGCCGTGGATATCGATCCGCAGGCACTGCAAGCCACTCGCGACAATGCTCAACGCAATAACATCGACCCGGCGCGTATCGACTGCTATCTGCCAGAGGATCTGCCGGAGGTGTTGAAAGGCGATGTGCTGCTGGCGAATATTCTTGCGGGCCCCTTGCTGGAACTCGCACCGGCATTGGCCGAGACCATTCCCGCCGGTGCACCGGTCTGCCTGTCGGGCATTCTCGATACCCAGGGCGACGGCATCTGCGAACGCTACAGCCAGTGGTTTGAGCAGTTCGGGCGCCAGCAGCGCGAAGAGTGGCTGCGAATTACCGCCGTAAAAAAAGGCTGACATTGAGGCCCGATGAAACTTGCTTTTATACTGAAGCCCAGCACGCCTTCCGGCTCAACGATAAGCACTCTGCATGGTAAGCGACAACGACGATAATAAAGACGCAACGCCCAGCGTCATCTGCCCAGCCTGCGAAACCCGGTTTCGGTATCTGCCCGAGCAACTGGATGCCGCAGGCGGTTTGCTGCGCTGCGGGGTTTGCCAGGAAGTGTTCAACGCCAAAGAACAACTGGGCCTGATCGACGATAGCCCTCTGCCCAATCCCGCAGACGAACCGGACGACAGCCCCTCACCCCGACAGGGCGCGGAACTCCTCGAGGGATTGAGCACCGACGACCACGGTTTCGAACACCACCAGACACCCCCTCCCCGGCGCTGGCCCTGGGCGATTCTCAGCCTGCTCGCCGCACTGCTGCTTATCGCGCAACTGGCGTACTGGCAGCGCGACCCGCTGCTGGTTCACCCCAAACTGCCCGCCAGTTGGAAGGTTCAGGCGCTGTCGCTGTGCGCGACGCTCGAGCTGCGCTGCCGCCGCGACGACAATCAGCGCCCGCAAGCCAGCGAGGCCTTTATCAGCCAGAAATTGATGGTTCGCGCTCACCCCGACGTGAGCAATGCCCTGCGGGTCGACGCGATTCTGGTCAACCGCAGCCCGGAAAAGCGCGCCTTCCCCCTGCTGGAACTGCGCTTCAGCGACATGTACGGCAGCGAAGTGGCGCGGCGGCTATTTACGCCAGCGGAGTATCTGGCCGGCGAACTCAACGCGCTGTCACAACTTCCCAGCCAGCAACCCGTGCATATCGCACTGGACATTGTCGACCCCGGCAGCGCGGCCGTGAATTATCAGATTGCCCTTTTCGACCCCATTTAAGCCCGCCCCGATACACTGGTTATTTTCTGAGCGCAAGACTACCGAAAGCAAAATCTAGCGAGTAGAATAGCCGCCCTGTTTTTGTCACGGTCACTCCTTCTCATCGGGGCATGGCGATGATCCAGATTGGTTCTCACAAGCTCCCCGCGCGGGCAGTTTTAGCGCCGATGGCGGGCATTACCGACTTGCCGTTCCGCCGCCTGTGCCTGCAGTTTGGCGCCGGGCTGACCGTGTCAGAAATGCTGATCAGCAACAGCGATCTCTGGCACACCCGCAAAAGTCACCTGCGCCTGGCAAAGGATGACGACGCCGTGCGCGCGGTACAGATCGCCGGAGCTGACCCAGAAATGATGGCCGATGCCGCGCGCCGCTGTGCCGATATGGGCGCGCAGATCATCGACATCAATATGGGCTGCCCCGCCAAGAAGGTGTGCAAGAAGGCAGCCGGTTCCGCCCTGCTGCGAGAGCCCGTCCTGGTGGAGTCCATCCTCAGGGCCGTGACGGCAGCCGTGGAAATTCCGGTCAGCCTGAAAATACGCACCGGCTGGTCACCTGAGCATCGCAACGGCGTGAACATTGCACGCTTGGCCGAAGACTGCGGCATCGCGTCGCTGGCCGTTCACGGTCGCACGCGGGCCTGCCGCTTCAACGGCAACGCCGAATACGACACGATCGCCGAGATCAAGCAAGCCGTGGCGATTCCCGTGTTTGCCAATGGCGACATCGACAGTGCGGAAAAAGCGCTGGCCGTGCTGAACCATACTGGTGCCGACGGCATCATGATCGGGCGTGCAGCACAGGGTCGCCCGTGGCTGTTCAGGGAAATTAATGCCGGACTGGAAGGTCGCCATGTTGCGCCCCCCAGTCTTGGCGAGCGGCGCGACGTTATGCTCGCGCACCTCAAGGCTTTGCACCGTTTTTACGGTGAACATCAGGGCCTGCGCATCGCGCGCAAACACTGCGCGTGGTACTTGCAGGACATTAATAACGTGGACTTTCGACGGCAGTTCAACCGCCTCGAAGACGCCAGTGCACAACTAGATGCTGTACAGAGCTTTTTTGAACAGCACGGTAAAAAATTACAGGATGCAGCCGCATGAACCTAAGCCCTCTAAGTGCTGCCGAGAGCAGCCCAGTCAATGACGCCCCCGTCGACGATATTGCTCAGGCCAAAACACTCCGCGACAGTGTTGCTATCGCGCTGAACAACTACTTCTCCAACCTCGACGGTCAGGACGTCAGCGACGTCTACAACATGGTGCTGTCGGAAGTGGAAGCTCCGCTGCTGGAAGAGGTGATGAAGTACACCCGCAACAACCAGACCCGCGCATCGCAGATGCTGGGCCTGAACCGCGGCACCCTGCGCAAGAAACTGAAACAGTACGACCTGCTTTAAAACCCGCTCCGCACCAGAGGAAACCCGCCCGGATGACTACCGAGACGACTTCACGCCCCGTTAAACGCGCGCTTATCAGCGTATCTGACAAATCAGGCATCGTCGATTTTGCCCGCCAGCTCACCGAGATGGGCGTCGAACTGCTGTCGACTGGCGGCACCTTCCGCCTGCTGCAAGACAACAGCATTGCTGTGACCGAAGTCGCCGACTACACCGGTTTCCCCGAAATGATGGACGGTCGGGTGAAAACGCTGCACCCCAAAGTACACGGCGGCATTCTCGGTCGTCGCGGCACCGATGACGCGGTAATGGGCGAGCACGGCATCAATGCTATCGACATGGTCGTGGTCAACCTCTACCCCTTTGAAGCGACCGTTGCCAAGCCGAACTGCACACTGGAAGACGCCATCGAGAATATCGATATCGGCGGGCCGACCATGGTGCGCGCTGCGGCGAAAAACCACCGCGATGTGGCGATTGTGGTAAACGCGAGCGACTACGACGCCATCATTGAAGAGATGCGTGCCAACAACGGCGCCACTCAGCACAGCACCCGCTTTGATCTGGCGATTAAAGCCTACGAACACACTGCCGCCTACGACGGCGCCATCGCCAATTACTTTGGCCGACTGGTACCGGGCGGCAGCGCCAAGTTCCCGCGCACATTCAACAGCCAGTTTGTGAAAGCGCAGGAAATGCGCTACGGCGAGAACCCGCATCAGGACTCGGCATTTTATGTTGAGCGCCACCCCAGCGAGGCCAGCATTGCCACCGCCACTCAGCTACAGGGTAAAGAGCTCTCCTACAACAATATTGCCGACACCGACGCCGCACTGGAGTGCGTGAAAAGCTTCACCAAGCCCGCCTGTGTGATCGTTAAGCACGCCAACCCCTGTGGTGTTGCCGTATCGCTGAACGGTATTGGCGAAGCCTACGACCTGGCTTTTGCCACTGACCCCGAGTCCGCATTCGGCGGCATTATCGCCTTCAACCGCGAACTGGATGCCGCCACCGCGCAAGCGATCTGCGAGCGTCAGTTTGTGGAAGTCATCATCGCGCCCAGCGTCAGCGACGAAGCACTGGCCGTTGTGGCGGCCAAGAAAAATGTGCGCCTGCTGAGCTGCGGCCAATGGGCCGTGCCGCTGCCTGCACTGGACTACAAGCGCGTCAACGGCGGCCTGCTGGTTCAAGATCGCGACCTCGGCATGATCACCGAGCAGGACCTGAAAGTAGTCACCAAGCGCCAGCCGACGGAAGCGGAAATTCACGACCTGATCTTCGCCTGGAAAGTGGCGAAGTTCGTTAAATCCAACGCCATTGTCTACGCCAAAAACCGTCAGACCATCGGCGTGGGCGCCGGCCAGATGAGCCGCGTTAACTCAGCGCGCATCGCAGCGATCAAGGCCGAGCACGCCGGTTTGCCGGTTGAAGGCGCGGTCATGGCCTCGGACGCGTTCTTCCCCTTCCGCGACGGCATCGACAACGCGGCCAAGGTGGGCATTAGCTGCATTATTCAACCGGGCGGCTCCATTCGTGATGAAGAAGTGATTGCCGCCGCCGACGAGCATGGCATGACCATGGTCTTCACCGGCATGCGCCACTTCCGTCACTGAGTGCTGATTCGGGGCGGGCGGTTTGCCCGGCCCCGACCCCACAGAACTTACCTGTCAGAGCGGCGCCATCACCGCGCAGTGCTCGCCCGAAAAACAATAGGACAGCAATACCATGAACGTTTTGATTATTGGCAACGGCGGTCGCGAACACGCCCTGGCATGGAAAGCGGCGCAGTCTGCAAATGTTGAAACCGTCTATGTCGCACCGGGCAATGCGGGCACCGCGCTGGACCAGGGCATCGAGAATGTCGACATCGCCGTCAGCGACTTTGCCGCTCTCGCCGACTTCGCCAGCAACAACAATGTCGGCCTGACCATCGTCGGCCCCGAAGCACCCCTAGTTGACGGTGTGGTCGACTACTTCAGTGAACGCCAGCTACCCTGCTTCGGCCCCAGCAAAGGCGCCGCGCAACTGGAAGGCTCCAAGGCTTTCACCAAGGATTTTCTCGCCCGCCACGCAATTCCCACGGCGGCCTATGCCAATTTCACGGAGCTGGAACCCGCTCTGGCCTACCTCCGCGAACAAGGCGCGCCCATCGTAGTGAAAGCCGACGGTCTGGCGGCTGGTAAAGGCGTGATTGTGGCCGAGACGCTGGAGCAGGCAGAAGAAGCCGTGCGCGACATGCTGTCGGGCAATGCCTTTGGCGACGCCGGTTGCCGCGTGGTGATTGAAGAATTTCTGCAAGGCGAAGAAGCCAGCTTTATTGTGATGGTCGACGGCGAGAATGTGCTGCCCATGGCCACCAGCCAGGACCACAAGCGCGTCGGCGACGGCGACACCGGACCAAACACCGGCGGTATGGGCGCCTACTCGCCCGCCCCCGTGGTGACCGATGCCGTACACCAGCGCATTATGAACGAAGTGATTCTGCCCACCGTGCGCGGCATGGAGCAGGAAGGCAACCGCTACACCGGCTTTCTCTACGCTGGCCTGATGATCAACCCCGCGGGCGAGCCCAAAGTCATTGAGTACAACTGCCGCTTTGGCGACCCGGAAACCCAGCCCATTATGCTGCGCCTGCAGTCGGATCTGGTTGAACTTTGCCTGACCGCTCTGCGCGGCGAGCTGGATAGCGCCGACGCTAGCTGGGACCCTCGCCCTGCCGTGGGTGTGGTCATGGCCGCGGGCGGCTATCCCGCCAGTTATGACAAAGGCGATGAGATTACCGGCATTCCAGCAGAAACCGGCAGCAGTAAAGTCTTCCACGCGGGCACCAGCCTGCAGGATGGCAAACTGGTCACCAGTGGTGGTCGCGTATTGTGCGCCACGGCAATGGGTGACCGGGTGAGCGATGCCCAGGCGCTTGCCTACCAGCTTGTTGACCAGATAGAGTGGCGTGGAGCCTTTTGTCGCCGCGATATTGCCTACCGCGCTATCGCCCGCGAATAATCGGGAAAACCATGTAATCTGGGAAAACATGTGCAGGATGCCCGGCGTGCGCAACTCTGTGTCAATGCTGCCCGCGGGCAGCCTGCTCTGGCTGATTCTACTCAGCCTGTTCAGCGCTCGCCTCGGGGCTGCCCCGCTGCTGCTCGATGAGCGGCAGGATCGGCTCGATCTTTCCCATTATGCCCAGGTCCTCGAGGACCGCAGCGGCGACTGGCAAATTGCGGATGTCGACAACCGCGGCCTGCAACGCAGTTTCCGTCCGGTCGAAAACGGCGATCTGCATCTTGACAAGCGGGTGCAGCGCTACTGGTTTCGTTTCAGCCTGAGAAATATCAGCGGCGAGCCAAGCAAGCGGATTTTTGAAATCCGTCCCGCCTACCTCGGCGATATCACCGTATACGCCCGCAGCAGCAACGACTCAGGAACGGCAAGCCAACTCATCCCCGCGCTCCCGAAAGAGGAGATGTTGCGCCCACAGAATGTGATGGCGCTGACCGTGCCGCCACACAGCGACCTGCACGTCTTCGTCCTTGTCGAGAACCACGGTGACTACCGCAGCAGTATCGGTCTGTATCAGCAATCTGAATTCTTCTGGCTGAGTAGCTATTACGACGCCTTTAACGCGCTGATGCTGGGGATTCTCTGCAGCATTCTGATGTACTGCGTGATTGCCTTTGTCGTCTACAAAGAGCCCCTGTTCATCAACCAGGTCGCGTTCTGCATCCTGGTGGCGCTCTCCCAGCTCACTTCCTGGGGGTATATCCAATTCCCCCTGATCACGCCCTCGCCAATGAGCCCCACCATGTTGGCGTTCACCCTGGCGATTCTGCTGACCGAGGTCATCTTCGCCCAGCGCTTCCCTATTTACAGTGGCGTTGCCGCAAGCCTATGGAAAAAACTGTTCCGGCTGCTCACCGCGCTGCTCATTCTCGGCATCGTATTGTCGCCGCTGCTGCAGGGACTGTATGTCGTCATTACATTGTCGCTGGTAATGCCGATCATCATGCTGTCGCTGATTGTTGCCGCCATCAATGGCTTTTTTGTCAGCACCAGTCGCCTGCTGTTTTACTACCTGCTGGCAACCGCCGCACTATTGGCCTCCTACCTCACCGCCTTGCTCGCCTTCTTCCTGGGCCTTATCGATATCTACGAACTCAATCTGGCGTTTGCGGTGATCGCGGTGGCCAGCGCTGCCAGCCGGATTGCGCTGTTGATCGCCCGCACCCGCAAACGCTGGCACAAGCAATATCAGGAAGCACAGCGTGTCGCAGTTGTCGGCGAGGTGAACCGCGCCAAAAGCGATATTCTGTCGCGCATTACCCACGAGATTCGTACGCCAATCAGTGCCATCGTAGGGGTAACCGAGCTGCTGGAGGACAGCAGCAGCCTGACCACTGCGCAAGAGGAATACCTCCGCAGCCTGCAACGCTCCAGCCACGAACTGCTGCAATTGCTGGAAGAGGCAGGACAGGCCGCGCGATTCAGCGACAGCGACATGGAGCTGCGCAGTCAGATCATGTCATTTCCGGAGCTGGTGGGCGATGCTCTGGCGGGTTTCCGTAATCTGGCCGCGGAGCGAGATCTGGAACTGATCGCCGACATTTCACCGGAGCTGCCTTCGCAACTGCTCGGCGACCCGTCCCGAATTCGCCAGCTGCTGATTCACAGCGTCAACAGTGCGTTCGAGCACAGTGAAAACGGCTTTATTCTGCTGAAGATTCACCCGGCCTCGCCCCGCCCAGGGCACATCCATATTGAAGTCTCGCATCGCGGACGCCCCTTTGACGCCGAAGAGCGCCAAGCGCTTTATCCCGCAAAACAGGAGCTTCACGAGAACAATGTGTTGAGCACTCGCTTTGCCATTATCTCGCGACTGGTATCACTGATGCGGGGACAGATCAGTGTCCGCAGCGCGGGAAACCGCGACCTCCACACCCTGTGCATGTCGATCCAGTTGAATGTGGCCAGTGACAGGTCCCTGAGCGAGCACAGCGTGGCCCTGCTCAGCGGCAAGCGCCTGCTGGTCGTGGACAGCAATAAAACCTTTTGCGAAGTCATCAACAAACAGTGCAGTGCCTGGGGCATGACTGTCTTTTCTGCGGCCAGTGAGCAGGCGGCCATCGCCATTTTGCGCAACCAGCGACTGTTGCAGGCCCCGCTGGACTTCATACTGATCGATCACCGGCAACCCGAGAACGGCCTGCACCTCGCCCACCGCATCGCCGAGGAAAACAAGGACGCCGCCGATCACCCCAGCATTCTGCTGTTGGCTCATGCCAATATCGACTACGATCAGGACGTTCTCCGTCAGGCGCGGGTACAGAAAGTGTTGAGCAAGCCGCTGGCTTCCTCCGCGCTGCGCAGCGCCCTGCTCGGCGAGTCGCGCTTCAATGCGAGCAACCCGAATCGCCAGATCGACCCGCAGACCGACGACAGCGATGCGGCGACGAAACCGCTGCAGTGCCTGATTGCCGAGGATAATCCCAGCAATGCGCTGGTGCTGAAGCGGATGCTCAGTAACCTGGAGATTGAGGTACAGCACGCCGAGAACGGTCAGCAGGCCTTGAATCAGTTCCTGCGCACGCAGTTCGACCTGGTGATTCTCGATATCGAAATGCCGGTCATGGATGGTTTGGAAACGGCCCGCCAGATGCGTCACTTTGAGAACGAAGAGGGACGGCGACGCACGCCCATTTTCGGTCTCAGCGCCAATGCTCTGGATGAACAACGCGACAATTACCTGAACTCCGGGATCGATCTTCATTTGGTGAAACCCATCCGGCAATGGGAGCTGGCAGAAGCCATCCAGCGCTGGACCGGCTACACGCATCACAAGTCTTGAGTTTGACGTACAATGGCTAGAGATGGAGGCCATTATGCAACGTAGTTTTTCTGCCATAGACCGGCTGCTGATGGGCGCCGACCGCAGTCTGAAAACACTGGTGCGCGGCAGCGCCACGGCACAGCGCCGCAACCCGTCGGGCGACTATCGCGATAACAGTGAAGGGCGCGAAGAACAGGCCCGCCGCCACAGCGCCGGACTGATGCGCATCAATCACACCGGCGAAGTTTGCGCACAGGCGCTGTATCAGGGGCAGGCGCTCACAGCACGTCGCAGCGATGTAAAAGAAGCCATGAGTCATGCAGCGGATGAGGAAGTCGATCATCTGGCGTGGTGCGAAGATCGCTTGCGCGAGCTGGGCAGCCGTCCCAGCCACCTGAACCCGCTGTTTTACGCTGGCGCGTTCGCCATCGGCGCGACCGCTGGCGCGATCAGCGACAAGATCAGTCTGGGGTTTGTGGCAGCGACAGAAGATCAGGTTTGCGAGCACCTGTGTGAACACTTGCACACGCTGCCCAGCGACGATGAGAAGTCTCGGGCGATTCTGGAGCAGATGCTAGAAGACGAGGCCGCTCACGCAACTCAGGCTCTCGAGGCAGGCGGCGCCGTTTTCCCGCGACCGGTGAAGACACTCATGACCCTGATGTCCAAGGTCATGACCAAAACCACGTATCACCTCTGAGCGTCGCGAGACTGACTTACAGCACCCCGGCAATGGGCGGGTGATAAATCATCTGCACGAGATTACCGTCCGGATCCAGGCAGTAAAAGCTGCGGGCGCCGTCCCGGTGAGTGCGCGGCGCCGCTTTGATTGCCACCCCGTTTTCCACAAGGAACGTATGCCAGGCATCCACATCTTCCGGCTGGCGCAGGATGAAGCCCAGGTGGTCAAGACGCTGTCCGGCCACGCTGCGTGGCTGGCCGCTGTAGCGGTGCAGTGCGAGGTTGTCGCAGCCTGAGCACAGATAGTAGTTGTCCGCGTCGGGCTGCCATTCCACCGCCATCCCCAGCAGTTCGGTATAAAAGCGCAGTGTCTCGTCAAAGTTTTCGACAAACAGCGCCAGATGGCGCATACCGGCATGGGGATTGGGTCGCTGCATGGTGTTACTCCACTTCCTCTATCTGATAGGCGTGGACAATCTCCACACCGGCCTTTTCCATCATAATGGACGCCGAGCAGTATTTCTCTGCCGACAGCTCCACCGCGCGTTTGATATGCGCTTCCTTCAGCCCTTTGCCACTGACAATGAAGTTCATCGTGATTTTTTCAAACACGGCGGGCACGGCATCTGCGCGCTCGGCCTGCAGTTCGCATCGGCAATCGCGCACATCCTGACGCGACTTTTTGAGCATGCTCATCACATCGAAAGAGGCGCAGCCGCCCATACCAACCAGCAGCATTTCCATCGGGCGAATGCCCATGTTACGGCCGCCGTGATCCTCCGGACCATCCATCACCACACTGTGACCGCTGCCGGACTCGCCCAGGAACATGGCACCGTCCACCCATTTCACCGTTGCTTTCATTGTTACCCCAATACGATTCACAGAAAACGCCAAAGCTTATCACAGGTCAGGGCTCAGGCTCGCCATCCGGTACAAAGCGAGGCATACTAAAGCTAACAAGTGAAAGGGCCGCAAGCCCAAAGCGTATTGAAAGAGAGTCGCCCGTGTTCCAGGCACCAAAGCCCGAAATTCCAAATCTCGACGATTTCCTCGCCCATTGTCATCGCCGTCGCCATCCCAGCAAAAGCACGCTGATCTATGCGGGCGACGACAGCGATGCCTTGTACTACATCATCGACGGCTCGGTCACTGTGTTGATTGAGGACGACGACGGTCGCGAAATGATTGTCGCCTACCTCAACAAAGGTGACTTCTTCGGTGAAATGGGCGTCTTCGATGAAGATATCCCCCCGACCCGCAGCGCCTGGGTAAAAAGCCGTACCGACTGCGAGATCGCGGAAATCAGCTATGCCAAGTTCCGCGAACTGCGCGAGCAGTATCCCGATGTGCTGCTGGCACTGGGCAAGCAGATGGCCAAGCGCCTGCGCCTGACCACCCGCAAAGTCGGCGACCTCGCCTTCCTCGACGTCACCGGTCGCGTTGCCCGCACACTGCTTGACCTGTGCAAGCAACCGGATGCCATGACTCACCCGGACGGGATGCAGATCAAGATCACCCGTCAGGAAATTGGTCGTATCGTCGGCTGCTCACGGGAAATGGTGGGCCGTGTACTCAAAACCCTGGAAGAACAGGGACTGGTTCACGTGAAAGGCAAAACGATGGTGGTGTACGGCACCCGCTAAGCGCACGCTCTAGCGGCAAAACACCCGTATTACTCTGGCGCCAAGCCTTCCCCTCGGGGGCGCTGGCGCGTAAGATGCGTGCCCCAAATTGCTGGACACGATCAGATGCCTCGCTCCCTATGCCTGAAACATTCGCCGCCGGCCAACGCTGGATCAGTACACCCGAACCCGACCTGGGGCTCGGCATTATCCTCGAAGCGGCTAATCGCCGCGTTGTTATCGCCTTCCCTGCTGCAGAAGAAGAGCGCACCTATGCCGCTGATCGCGCGCCGCTGTCACGGGTGCAATTTCAAATCGGCGACACCATAGACGTGCCGGAACTGCCGCCGATGAAAGTGCGAGAGGTTCAGGAACACAATCAGTGCCTGGTGTACTTTGCCGAAGATGCCCACGGCGATGTTCACCCGGTGCCGGAGCAAATACTCAGCGCCCAGATCCAGTTGCACAGCGCCCGCGATCGGCTGCTGGCGGGACAACTCGACCACCCCAAGCGCTTCGCCCTGCGCGTCAGCACGCTGGAGCAGCGCAATCGCGCCCGAGCCAGTCACAGCCGCGGGCTACTCGGCCCTCGCGTCGAGCTGCTGCCCCATCAGTTCTACATCGCCCGGGAAGTCGGCGGTCGCGCCCAGCCAAGAGTCCTGCTGGCCGATGAAGTCGGCCTGGGAAAAACCATTGAAGCGGGCCTGATTCTGCATCAGCAATTACTGGACGAACGCATCAAGCGCGTGGTGATTCTGGTGCCGGAAAGCCTCAGCCATCAGTGGCTGGTGGAGATGCGCCGCCGCTTCAACCTGAACTTCTCGCTATTTAATGAGGCACGCTGCCGGGATCTTGACCCCTATCGCGACGATGCCGACACGGTGTTCTTTGATGAAGACGCAGAGAAAGCGCGAGAACAGAACCCCTTCGAAAGCGAACAACTGATCATCGCCGCCATCGACTGGCTGACCGCCCACCCTCGGCGCGGACAGCAGTTGCGTGACGCCGGCTGGGACACGCTGATCGTCGACGAGGCCCACCACCTGCAATGGCGGGAGGATGGAAGCAGCGACCCTGGCTACGCGCTGCTGGAATCACTCTGTGCAGCGATTCCCTCCGTTTTGCTGCTGACCGCCACGCCCGAAAATGCGGGGATCGAGGGCCACTTTGCCCGCCTTCGCCTGCTCGATCCCCAGCGCTACAGCAGCCTGCAAGCATTCCGCGATGAGCAGGCCCAGTACGGCGTGATCAGTGAACTGATTCAACAGCTTCGCGCCGGCGAGGCCGGTGTCCAGGCTCAGCTGGCAGACTACCTGGATGATGCCCTGCTTGCCGACTTCGTCGCCCAACCCGATACCCATCGGAACGCCGTGATCGAGGCACTGCTTGACCGCTTCGGCACGGGCCGCAGTCTGTTCCGCAACACCCGTGCGTCGGTCGGCGGTTTTCCCGAGCGCGCACTTCAGGAACACCCGCTGGCGGCGCCGGACGGCTTTCCCTCCGAACGCCGCGACGCAACGCTGGAAGCACAATTGCAGCCGGAAGGGCTGCTGGGCGACGACTGGACAAGCCGCGACCCCCGCGTGCAATGGCTGGAGAAATTTCTGCTCAACCGGCCGGATGAACGCTGCCTGCTGATCTGTGCCGACACCGATACAGCGCGCGATCTGGAATTGTTTATCCGCCTGCGACGGGGCATTGCCAGCGCGGTTTTCCACGAGGACATGTCGCTGCTGGAGCGCGACCGCGCCGCGGCCTATTTCGCCGACGCCGACGATGGCGCCCAACTGTTGGTGTGCTCGGAAATCGGCAGCGAAGGCCGCAATTTCCAGTTTGCCGAACACCTGATTCTGTTCGATCTGCCGCTCAATCCCGACCTGCTTGAGCAGCGCATCGGCCGACTAGACCGTATCGGCAGGCGGTACAGCGTACAAATTCATGTCCCCTTTTATGAGCACAGTGCCCAGCAGGATCTGCTGCACTGGTACCGCGATGCTCTGGCCATATTCTCGGAACCCTGCACCATCGGCAGCGCCATGATGCAGCGCTTTGACGAACGGCTTAGAGAAACCCTGATTAACGCCGATGCCATGCCACAGCTATTGAGTGACGCCGCCGAACAGGCGCAGGCGCTGCGCCAACAGCTTCACTCCGGTCGCAATCAACTGTTGGAGCTGAACTCCTGTCGTCGCGATATTGCCGATGCGCTGATCGACAGCGTAGAAGCCGAGCAGCGCGGCAGCGAGTTAGCGGCGTATCTCGAACAGCTTGCCGACCAGTTTGGTCTGGAGCACGAAGACCACAGCGACAATGCCATTATTCTGCGCCCCGGCGAGCATATGCTCAGCGACGCCTTCAGCGAACTGCCGGAAGAGGGTATGACCGGTACCTTTGACCGCCGCCGGGCACTCAGCCGCGAGGACATGGCCTTCCTGACCTGGGAGCACCCGCTGCTGCGCGATGCCATGGAGCTGATTGCCAATGGCGATTTTGGCAGCGCCTGTATCAACACCCTTTCCGTGAAGGGCTTGCCCGCCGGTACCATGCTGCTGGAAACCTTTTTCAACCCGAGCGTGCAAGCGCCTGCCGCGCTGGCACTGGATCGCTACCTGCCCGCCCACAGCGCGCGCCTGCTGCTGGACAGTCGGGGCCGACAGCTGACGGATAAAGTGAGCCACGCGCAACTCAATGCCCTGTGTCAGAATGTGAAGAAAAGCGTGGTACCGGCGCTGATGCGCCAGATTCGCGAGCCCCTGACCGAGCTGCTCAACCAGATGGAGTCGCTCGCTGCAACTCAGCAGGACGACTGGCGCCAGCAGGCGCTGAGTCAGTACGAGCAGGCACGGCGCACTGAGCGGGCTCGTCTGCAGGCGCTTGCTGAACGCAACCCCGCCGTTGGCGAGGACGAGATCGAGCACTTTGATCGGGATACCGAGCAGGGCAAACGCCACATACAGGCGCTGCAACTCAGCACGCACGCGCTGCGTCTGGCGATTATCAGCTAATGTGAACAGGCCCTAAGGGAGAACACCATGTTTCTGTTTTCAATCAACGCCGTCTCCCGTCAGGATCAGGGTGAATTCACGGCCGGGGAAGAAGTCCCGTTTATCGTCTACATCGACTTCAAAGACCTGTTCGGTGCCGAACAACTGGCCACGGTCTTTGTGATGCGCGAGGGCTTTCGCGACATCAACATCATCAAACGTCGTCAGATCAAAATCGATGCCGGTATGAAGAAAGACCCGCAGATTCAGCAGGCGCTGGACAAAGGCTACTGCGTACAGGCCTTCAGCGCCCACTGAGGCCGACTAGCGCAGGCCCGCGAGCTGCTGGTCCAGCCACTGCTCGAATTGCGGCCGGGGCAACGCCCCTGACAAGCGCGCCACTTCCCGCCCGCAATGGAAGACCATCAGTGTCGGAATGGAGCGGATCTGGAACTGCGCTGCGGTATTGGGATTCGCCTGGGTGTCGAGTTTCAGAAAACGCGCCCGCGTCGGCTGCGCAGCAGCTACCGCTTCGTATACCGGTGCAAAGGATCGGCAGGGACCGCACCAAGGCGCCCAGAAGTCCACGACCACCGGCAGCGAATCCTTCTGAATAAAGCGCGTGAAATTCCCGTCTCCGGCATTGATCACCGCGCCATTCAGCAGTGCAGCCCGACACTTTCCGCACACCGGCCCATCGGCCAGTTTTGCTTCCGGAACACGGTTGATTGCCCCACAGCCAGGGCAGCTCAGTTGGAGAGAATCGCTTGCCATTCCATACGCTCCTCGGCGCTGTCGCTTTCTGTAGATATGCGTGCGAGCGAGGGACTTTTCAAGTCATCAGAGGCTCGACAAAAACCTAAGCACCGCGCGATTGCTCTCGTCAGGCGCTTCCAACTGAACAAAGTGTCCGGCACCGGGGACCAAACAAATCTCCCGCAAATCAGTGATTCGGCGATGCAGGCGCTGGCGCATGGCCGCATCGAGTGAGGCGACGACGGGATCTTTTTCTCCGGCAATGAACAGCGCCGGTACCGTGATATTCCAGTCGGCATAGGCAGCACCAATCTCCCAATTCCGGTCAGCCACCCGATAACTCGCCAGCGCGCCACTGAACGCCTGCTCCTCCCCTGCTCGCAGATAGTCTTCCGCAATCCCGGCCAGCATCTCCCGGCTCATCCACGGCCAGGGCAAGGGCGGCGCCTCGGGTAGCACATCGAGATAGCCCGTGCCCTCTGCGGGAAACGCAGACCAGTCTCCCAACGAGCCCTCACCACTCAAGCCCCAGTATATTCGCTGTAAAAATGTCTCCGCATTGCAACCAAGCTCGCGGTCAGCAGGGCCAGGCTGCTGGAAATACTGTGCGTGCAAAAACTGATGGGCGGCGATGGCCTTAAACCCCACGCTGGGAGGATTCAGTGGCGATGCCACCAGCAAGTTGTCTGCCGACAGGGCATCCAGCTCCGCCTCCGACAAGTCGCCCATGCAACTGCGGCCATAGTAGTCGTGATCAAAAGGGACGCTCATCCCCACCACCGCCGCGACGCGCTCGGGCTGGCGCTGAGCCATACTCCATACCATCGACGCGCCAAAGTCCTGACCAATAAATATGGCCTTTTCAGTCCCCAACGCATCAAGCAGGCCACACATATCCGCCAGCTGCGCATTCATATCGTAGTCGGCAATCTCATCGGGGCGACTGCTTTGACCATAGCCCCGCATATCCGGCGCCACGGCGCAGTACCCAGCCTCGGCCAGTGCGCTCATCTGTGCGCGCCAGTTTGTCCAGTGACCGGGGAAGCCATGGCAGAGCACGACCACCGGCCCGCTTCCCATCGTGTGGATATGTAAATGGATGTCGCCGAGATCAATACGGCGCTGAATCAGTTCGTTCATTGTGCGGCCTTGGGGGCGTCTCCCACCCCGGTTTATTGTTATTCAGGCCGCCGCATATTCAGGCTTTCTGCAGCAGCCAGACTTTTTCACGAGCCGGGCACTGTCCCTTCAAGCCACCCTCAAGGTCCTCGTTATACAAGGCATTGAGGGTGTAGCGGCCTTCATAATGCATACGCAATTCGTCATCGCTGACGGAGAAGGGAGGTCCGGGCATTCGACTCTGATCGTAGTCATAATTGATCAATAACTGCGGCGCTGCATCGCTCATCTGGATGAGGTGCTGACTGTAACGGGCGCGCATCGGCTCGGGCAGTGCGACCAGCGCGGCACGGTCGTAGATGGCATCCACGGCACCAAGGATTTCTCGGTCGAGAGCAAAGATATCGCCTTGAAAAATATCCAGACCGGCGGCCCGGTAATGCACCAACTCACCGACCTCACTCCGCTCGGGGATCACGCCCAGCTCTTCGAACAACTCATTCACCGCAATCTCGCTCAATTCGGCGCCCGCAACGCGGTAGCCCTGCGCCAGCAACCAGGCGATATCCCGGCTCTTACCGCACAAGGGCAAAAATATACGGCTGCCCTCCGGCAAGGCCAATGCTGAAAAATAGCGTCGCAACAGCGGGTTCACCTCAGCATTGTGAAAGCCAATATTCTTCTCGCTCCAGCGTGCGTGCCAAAATTCTGCGTCCATAGAAACCTCCTGAAAATTCAGTGTGAATCGCCCTGATCAACGACCAGCCAAACCAGGCGTCGCACCAGTGGATTCACCACCACGACACAGGGGAAAGCGACGATAAACGCCATGCCCCAGGCTTTCATCCACAACCAGAAAATGCCGTCGATGAAGCCAACATTGATCAGGGAAATAAACAGCGACATGACGCCAGACATAATCAGCGACATAAAAAATGCGAATACGTACCCGGTATAACGCTGAGGAATCACCCGTCTCTCCTTCCTTGCCAGTCAGTTGCGTCGCAGGGCCTTCCCTCCGACAAGTCACATTGCCGTGACAGGCTTGCGGGGGCTATGATACGGCCAATACCATTTAAGCAACCATACCCATTTTTATAAGCTTAATTCTCAATTATGCAAACATGCTAGACGATATCGCACTGTTTATTCATATCGCCCAACAGGGCGGTTTAAGTAACGCGGCAACGCAACTGGGCCTGCCCGTGGCCACGGTCAGTCGTCGGCTGCAGCGACTCGAGCAGCAACTCGGCTACCAACTGCTGCAGCGCTCTGCGCGCCAGTGTGTGCTCACCGTCGATGGCGAAGTGCTGTACCAGACCTATGCCGGGCTGGTCGAACAGTTTGAGCAGGCCCAGCAGCAGCTTAGAACCGATATGCAGGAATTGCGGGGCAAGCTGCTGGTGCTGGCGCCGAGCAATATTTCCCATGGCATGCTGCGCCCAATGTGGCTGGGCTTTACGCGCCAGTACCCCGATATCCAGCTCGAGTTGCAACTCAGCAACCAGTTACAGGACATGATTAAAGCCAAGGCGGATCTGGCAATGCGCATCGGCCCACAGGCAGACTCATCCCTGTACCAGAAGCGGCTGGGACAGATCAGCAAGTTTCTGGTTGCCGCGCCGTCCTACCTCAGCGCGCACCCCGCCCCGCAACAACCCTCGGAGCTCAAAGATCACCGATTGATCGGCACGACGATCGCAGGCAAATGGCGCCTGAGCCAGCGCGAGACCGGCGCCGTGCAGGAAATCCTGCCTCGCTTTAACACCCTGCTCAACGACTCTACCTTTGCCAAGTATATGGCTGTCGATGGCCAAGGCATCGCCCTGCTGCCGGTCACCGAAAGTCAGGAGGAGTTGCAGCGCGGCCAACTGCGTCGGGTGCTGCCCCAATGGCAGGGCGAACCCCGCGATATTTATGCCGTGTGGCCGAGCGGACGACTGCTGAATGCCAAGGCAAAATGTCTGCTCGATTATATGAAGCAGTATATTGCGCAACACCTCTAGATATTGCGCAACACCGCCAGGGCGGCGCGAGGCTGAGGTCTCGGTTTGCCCGTATCGCTCCGCCTGTGGTTTCCCGCCAGACTTGACGCTATCCAAGTGCTCGCTTAACGACGCGACAATAACGACAGCAGGGTAAGCCTCATGTTTCTTTCCGAAGACGTGCACAACTTTATGGAAGCTTTGGTCGAGGAGGAATTCAGTCGCCGCAACCTGCCGAGCCAGTATGAGCGATCCTATCTGGAAGACCTGTTCTGCCTGAGTCTGAATGCGCTGCCCGCCAAGTACGTCAGACATGCGCTGGATATGCGGATGTATATGAGCCCGGAAGAGCGCGGAGAATTGGAGCTTCAGGTGCGCAAGGCAGTAGAGAACGCCAGTGAGATTCTTCGCCGCGACCGTCGCAGCGAGAACCGGGACGACTGAGCACCGGCGTCAGCAAACGAGCGGTTTCAAGCCTTGCGGCGTTCCTCTGCAGGACGGTGCAAGGCAATCAGGCGATCGGCAATGCGTTTGAGTGGCAACGCTTCCTGAGCAGCGCCGAGCTTCATCGCGGCACCCGGCATCCCCCAGACCACAGAGCTCGCCTCATCCTGGATTAACGTTGTGGCGCCCTGATCCAGCATCGCCTTCATCCCCTCTGCGCCGTCTTTGCCCATGCCGGTCAGCAATACGCCTACCGCGTTGCGTCCGACCTGCTCAGCCACAGACTGAAACAGCACATCGACAGAGGGACGATGACGGTTCACTGGCGGACCGCTGTCCAGCTGGCAGTAATAGCGCGCCCCATCGCGACGGATGCGCAAATGCTGATCGCCAGGCGCAATGTAGGCATGCCCCTGAAGAATACGCTCACCGTCAATGGCTTCGCGCACGACCATCGCACTGCAACCGTCCATGCGCCGCGCAAAGGGGCCGCTGAACATGCCCGGAATATGTTGAACAATGACCGTGCCGGGGGTATCCGCCGGGAGACCCGACAGCACTTCGCGTATTGCCTCGGTGCCGCCGGTAGACGCACCAATGGCCAGTACGCGATCGGTCGTGCGAAAGTTAAGTGGATCGGCAGGAGTCAGTATCGGCCGCGACGTGCGGCGCTCCTGCTCATCAGAAAATGAGCGTCGCATCACCTTCGCTGCCGCCGTCATTTTGACTTTGGCGATCAGCTCTTCAGCATAATCGCGCAGGCCCTGCGCAATATCGATCTCCGGTTTGGCGACAAAATCGACCGCCCCTATCTCCAGTGCCTCAAGGGTGACTGCCGCTCCGGCCTGAGTCAGAGACGACACCATCAACACCGGCATGGGACGCAGGCGCATGATATTACGCAGGAACTGGAGGCCGTCCATCTTCGGCATTTCCACATCCAGCGTAATCATATCGGGATTGAGACGTTTGATTTTTTCTCTGGCGATATAGGGGTCAGCAGCAACGCCAACCACGTCTATATCGGGATCACTGTCGAGAATATCGGAGAGCACATGGCGCATCAGCGCCGAGTCGTCGACTACCAGAACCTTGATCATACCGCTGCTTCCTGCCTGATCAGTGAACACGGGCGGACCGGGGTTTCACCCGACTGTCCGCCCATCACCCTCAGAACTCTTCCCACTCATCGCTGCCGGAGACACGCTTGCCGCCACCAATGCTGCGGGGCGCCTCTCCGCCTCGGCGAGCGGAAGCTGCCGTGCGCGAAGCCAGCGAGTGAACCGGTGCCGGTTTCGAAGCGTAGCCGGGCGATGCCGCCGGTGCCGCTTCCACTTCGCCGGTATTGAACAGTGACATACGCTCACTCAGTCCCTTCGAGAGATTATCCATCGACTGGCTGGCCGCGGCGGCCTCTTCCACCAGAGCGGCGTTCTCCTGAGTCACCTTATCCATCTCGGAGACCGCTTTGTTCACCTGTTCAATGCCCGCAGACTGCTCCTGACTGGCCAGAGCAATCTCGGAAATGATATCCGACACTTTCTTAACACTCTGTACAATCTCTTCCAGTGTGGACCCGGACTCGTCGATCAGGCGAGAGCCCTCTTCGACTTTTTCCACGCTGTCCTTAATCAGCGTTTTGATTTCCTTGGCCGCTTCGGCGCTGCGCTGAGCGAGGTTGCGCACCTCAGAAGCCACCACCGCAAAGCCGCGCCCCTGCTCGCCTGCCCGCGCCGCTTCAACCGCGGCGTTCAGTGCCAGCAGGTTGGTCTGGAAAGCAATCTCGTCGATGACGCCGATAATATCCGAGATGCGTTTCGACGACGCGTTGATCTCGCGCATGGCACCCACGGCCCGGCCGACGACATCGCCGCCCTTCTCTGCCTGCCCGCGTGCGCCCGACGCCAGATTGTTTGCCTGCGCGGCATTCTCCGCATTCTGTTTTACGGTGGCGGTGAACTGCTCAACACTGGACGCCGTTTCTTCCAGCGATGCCGCCTGGGCCTCCGTGCGATTCGACAGGTCGAGGTTGCCCTCGGCAATTTCTGAGGCAGAGCTGCGAATACCCTGCGCTGCCTCGCGAATTTCCACCACCATGTTTTTCAGATTGAGCACCGAACGATTTACCGCGTCTTGCATGGCGGCAAACTGGCCCTGGTACTGACCTTCCATCACCTGCATCAGGTCGCCCTCGGCCAGCGCTTCCATCACTTTGGAGCTTTCGGCCAGCGGCTGTGCGATGGTATCCATTAACTGGTTCAGGCCGACGCCCAGACGCTGCAGGAAGCCGACGTTCGCCTCGGTATCAATTCGCGACTCCAGGCGACCGGCAATGGCGCCATCGACCAGTTCGCGAATCTGCTCTTCGGCATTATTCTGCTCGCTGACAATCGCATCCATCAGGCCATTAATGACGTTAACCAGACGCTGCATGAAGCCTTCGTAGCGGTCGGCATTCAGGCGCTCATCCAGATGTCCGGCTGCCGCGGCGGAAATCAGCGACGAAATCTGCCGCTCGGCATCTTTCTGCTCGGTGATGTCTTTCCACTCCACCATATTGCCGGCATATTCGCCTTTGGGGCCGAGGATCGCCGTGGCGTTCACCTGAAACTCCAAGTCCGCGACCTGAATTTCCGCCTTGGCAGGCAGCGCTTTCAGGTTCGCCAGCAGCGCGCGCTGGTGCTCGGGTTTCTTGTGGAACATGTCGATATTCTTGCCCACCAGATTGTCGGCATCGAAACCGGGAAAGCGCTCTCGAAGCACGTCTTCCCGCTTCTTCATCATGCTGACAACGGCCGGATTGGCGTAAGTAATATTCAGGTCGGCATCGCAAATCATGAAGTTGGCATCTGCCCCATCCATTGCCGACTGCAGGCGTGCCACTTCTGTTTCGCGTGCCCGCTGTGCCGTCACGTCCAACCACTCCAGCGTATTGCCCACATAGTTGCCCTTGCTGTCGATCTGGGCCGTCACATTGATATTGAACGTAAGGTCACCCACGTGAATATCGGCGGAATGTGGCAGGTTGGCCGGATCAGCCAGCATGCGGCGCTGATGCTCCGGGTGTTTGTGGAAGATATCGATACAGGTGCCGACAATGTTGTCGACATCAAAAGTGGGATACACCGACTGCAAGGCATCGCGGTGATTGCTCATCAAGGTGTTGGTCGCCCCGTTCACATAAGTCACCACAAAATCGCGATCAATCATCATGATCGCGGTCATGGCATTGTCCACCGCTGTTTGCAAACGCGCGACCTGTACTTCGTGAGCGCGCTCTTCGGTCACATCGAGCCATTCCAGCGTGTTGCCGATGTAATTGCCTTTGTCGTCAATCTGCGCCGTGACGTTGATATTGAAGATCAGCTCGCCCACGTGAATATCCGCGGAGTGAGGCAGATTGGCCGGATCGGCCAGCATGCCACGCTGGTGCGCAGGGTTCTTGTGGAAAACGTCGATGCAGGTGCCAATAATATTTTCGACATCGAAGCCGGGGTAGACGCTTGCCAGTGCATCGCCGTGACGGCTCAGCAGCTCGCGTGTTGCATCGTTGACGTAGGTCACCACCAGGTCACGGTCGACCATCATGATCGCCGTCATGGCGCCACCTACCGCCGTTCGCCAGCGCGCAATCTCGGTTTGCAATGCTGCACTGCTCGTCGTTGACCGGGGTTTCGCCGCCGCGGTTTTACGGGCGGCAGGCTTGCGAGCCGCCGTCTTCTTGGTCGCACTGGCCTTGCCCGGTGCCTGATCGTTCTGTGCAGCCATTTTTTCTCTCCTTTGGAGCACATGCGACTGAGTTGCGCTGTACTCCGTATTGACTCGTTGTTGGTAAATTTATCGTTCTGCGGCCTGTGACGGCCTTTATTCACTGTCGCTTGTAGATCGTTCTGCCGATAAGTTTGTATTGGTTGTTTACCGTGGACAGGTTTTCCGAATGTCCAATAATTAAAATGCCGCCGGGGCGCTGGAGCTGCATCAGCTTGGCAAAGATTTTTCTTTGCAGATCCTTATCGAAATAAATGATGACATTGCGGAAAAAGATCACATCAAAGGGCCCGCGCACCGGCCAGTCATCCAACAGGTTCAATTGCTTGAAACTGATCAGCCGACTCAGCTCGGGTTTCACTCTCACCTTCCCTTGAGAGCGACCTTTTCCTTTCAGGAACCAACGCGACTTTCTTTCGGCGGGGATATCGGCAATTCGGTCGGCGTCGTACACCCCTTCTGCAGCGCGCTGCAATACCGAGGTATCGATATCGGTGGCAAGAATACGAATATCCCAGGCGTCGGCATTGGGAAGGCTTTCGAGCACGGTCATGGCAATGGTGTAAGGCTCTTCACCACTGCTGCAGCCCAGCGACCATATCCGCAAGCGTCGACTGCCGTTGCCACCGTTATTCAAATACTCACGCAGAAAATCAAAATGGTGGGGCTCGCGATAAAAGCTGGTGAAGTTGGTGGTAATCGCATTGATGAATTCAACGCGCTCATCATCGCCATTCGCTGAATCAAGAAAGTCGATGTAATCCGAAAAGTCTTTTAAACCGAGGCGTCGAATACGTTTGGCAAAGCGGCTGTAAACCAATTGGCGCTTCTCGTCGCTGATATTAATTCCAGTGCGACTGATCACCATATCTTTAAGACGATTAAAGTCCTTGTCAGTAAAGGCAAATTCAAAATTACTTGTTGTTGACGGACAGGGACTGCTCACAGTTATGGACTCAACACCAAAAGAAGAAAGCGTATTTGAAGTAGATCACAGCGTTTTCTCCGCAAGACATAAGGAATGACACTTACGCAAATCCCGAAAATGTGCAGCGGCAATACGCAATTAATCAGCGTGCTGAAGCGCAGTTTTTTATTCGTAAAACAACCACCGCGCCGACCGCCAGCAGGGCGAACACCGTCAGCTGCAAACGCGGCTCACTGATCGCAAAAAAGGCCGAGGCGCCACCCACACCGAGACTCGAAAACAAGGCGACAACTTTCGTCCGGCAGTTCAGGCAGCGCTGCTGCTCCCAACGCAACAGCCCTGGCCCGAAGGTCGGGCTTTGCAACAGCCACTGATGCCAGCGCTGTGAACTCTTGGAAAAACACAGCGCGGCCAGCAGTACAAAAGGGGTAGTCGGCAACAGCGGCAGGACAACGCCTATCGCAGCGAGAATCAGTAGAAAGAAACCTGCGAGACGATAGAAGTGAATGACCATGTCGGCGACTCAGGCTGCAATGACAAACGCCAGTTGCCCGCTGCCATATCGGGGCACAGGTACGCTAAAGCCCATACTTTGATGCCCCCCCATGCTCTCAATCAGCGATTTCGCTTCCGCCCAGTCCACCAGCCGATCGAGCCGCAGATGTACTGACTGATCGTTCATCAGCAGGCGAGAGCAAATATTCATCACTTCGTAGAAGTTGGCCTCGACCGTGGATGACAGCGATTTTTCATCAACCATGTCCTGCGCACCGCCCTTCGGAAGCATCGACAGTGCCGCACCGGAATAGGCCGCAAACGCAAAATCGCCGACGCCCAGAGCAAGCAGTTGCCCGTCATCGCCAACGTAGACCGCAGCGGGACCTTCCGGCATAGCGGTCGAATCGCTCACATCCAGCTCATCGACACCAAACAGCATGGCCAACATGTTTTCGACACTGGCCGCCTTAGGTTTCACCAACGCACTCATACTCTGCCTCCATCAGGCCAATATCACGACGGCACAATCACATGATTGCGCTGAGTACTTTCTGAAAAGATTCCACTGAGAAGGGCTTTGAAATGAGAAACTTCGCGCCACCTGCAGTGGCCTTGGCGCGCATATCTGCGGTGGCTTCGGTAGTGATAAATCCGAACTTGGTTTTAAGGCCCTCAGCATTCATTGCTTCGAGCAATTCGATACCGGTCATGTTGGGCATGTTCCAGTCGGCAAGCACCAAGTCCGGCAGGCTCTGCTTGACCGCCGCCAGCGCAACGGCGCCGTCTTCCGCCTGCGTGACCTCATTGCCATCGAAGCCCGCCTGGCGAAGAGTGCGAATAATCATATTGCGCATGGCGGCACTATCGTCGACGACCAATATATTCATGTGTTTGCTACCTGTTCTATGCCGATGAAAAAAAGGAAAGTTTCTAGGCGTCAGTTCATCACAGCGGGTATCGCCCACCCTATTCGTGATGGTACTTATCGGCATTGGGATAAATGGTTGATGTGACCCAAGACAAAACTAATCATAGCCGTTATAGGCGTGATCAAGGGTTAATCGAAAAGCTCGATATCGTCGCTGACTGCTGTCTTGCGAATGCTGCGTTCGTAACACACTTCCTCTTGAACCACTTCGTTTGCGCGAGAAGCGGGAAGTCGTTTAACGAGCACACGCCCGGTTGCGGGGAAGTAATGAATCTTGCGGGAGAATTCTCCGCCCAGGTCTTCGGCGGTAATGCCATAGCCTTCAACACGGATGAATTCGCGGACAAAGCGAATATTCTTTTCACCCACATCGCTGAGCCCGCTCAGAATTCGCCCACCGCCAAATAGCTTTATTTCCAGACGATCGCGCCGGCCGCCGCGCTTTAGAATATCGTTAATCAGGTGTTCCATGGCGTGCACACCATAGCGAGACGCCAGACCATCCAAGTCACCCTCACCATCGGGCAACATGAAATGATTCAGTCCACCGACACGCACGGCAGGATCGCGAATACACGCGGCAATACAAGACCCCAACAGTGTGCTGATCATTTCATCGGGGCGGTCGGTCACATAGTACTGCCCGGGCAAGACTCTGGCGGCGAAGACACCATGGCTGCTGTCCCAGTGGCGATGAATATTCGGGTACTCGTCGCAGGGTTCGCGTCGGGGCTGCCGGTAGACACCGGATGTGGGCGATCTGCCGGTATTCATTCCACCGACTCTCGCTGGGCGCTGGCGGCCTGAATAATGGCGCGTTCAGCATCACAACAACTGCTGCTGGCCAGACGCTCCTGCAGACTGGCGATCGCACCGTGATTGGGCGACGGCGATACCGCCAGCAAGTCCGCCAAGGCCTGCTGACTGGCCGCCACATGGGCAAGACGCTGGCTGAGCAGATCAAAGCACTGCATGGCGGCAATCGCCTTGTTTAATTCCTGACGCAAAGAGGCCAGATCGAGGGTCCGCTCGTCGGCATGGCGAAAAGCCAGCATGAAGCTGTCCAGCAGCGCCGTCACATCGGCTTGCACGTCGGCATCTGCCGCACAGATTAACTGGCGGTGCAGGGCCACAAGACCTGACAGTGACGTATCGCTATGCTCTCCAGCACTACTCATGCACACTCCTCGCCACCGCTCAGGCAGCGGATGCCTCTAGACCGGGAAGAATGCCGTCGACGCCGTAGCGCTGGTAATCGCCATACAGCGATTCCGCGATATCTTCGATCCGCAGGTGTCGCCCCAGCTGCTGCATTTTTTGCTTAAACAGGCCAAGCAACTGCCAACCGGCGCTATCCAGGTAGTCGCAACTTGCCAAGCTGATGGTCAGCTCGCCGCTGGTTTCACTCAGCCATTCCGCCAACTGCTGATATACCTCCGCAACTTGCGCGACCCCCAGCTCACTGCCCAGCCATGCTTTCGGGCCATCGATACGCAGAGCTTCAATATCAGCGGAGGGCTCATCAAGCAAAACCACAAAGTCATTGTCTTCGCTCGAGGCGGAATCGTTCTGCACCGCGCTGTCAGCGGCATCGTCGCCGGGGCCGTCCTCGCCGAGCAAAATCACGAAGCCGTCGTCCTTCAACGGCTGGTCCGTGTTGACTTCAGCAGCCTTTTCGCTCGGCTCATCGCCCAGCAGAATGACAAATTCCTGATCGCTCACAGGCGGACTCCTCAGGCACTCGCCGCGAGCTTGTGGCTGTCTTTGGCAATGTCATCCACGCTGAGCAGACAATCGACATCCAGCAGAATCAGCATTTTGTCATCGACCGTAGACAGGCCTTTGACAAACTCCTGCCTCAACTGACGCCCCATTTCCGGCATGGCCTGTACTTCATCGTTGTCGATGCGGTACACCTCGGAAACACCGTCAACGACCATACCCAGCGTTCGGGTTCGATCGCTGCCTTCGACTCTCACCACCACAATGACCGTGGTGGGGCCGTAGGGAATGGTGTCCATCGCGAAGCGTTTGCGTAAATCGATGATGGGGACGATTTCGCCACGCAGGTTCATCACCCCCAGAACATACTCAGGCGAATTCGGAATTGGCGTGACCGAATCCCAACCTTGAATGCCCTGCACACGGAGGATTTCCACGCCGTATTCTTCGCCATTCAACATGAAGGTCAGATACTGCTGGCTATCGCCCTGGTCGTCGCTACTGCTGCGCTCGATATCCTGTTGATACATTATTGAGTTCCTCGCGAAAACCCGGCTCTCAGGCCGCGTTGGATTCCGGTGTCGCTGTCGGGTCCGGCATCGTTTCCGGGCCATTTTCAAGGTGCTGTACCAGGCTGGGTACATCCACGATCAACGCGACACTGCCATCGCCGAGAATCGTGGCACCGGCCAGACCTGATACCGGCAGGTAATTTTCTTCCAGACTTTTTATGACCACTTGCTGCTGATCGAGCAATTCGTCGACAAACAGGCCAACGCGATGCCCATCCGTTTCAACCACAACCATCAACTGACCGCCCCGCTCCAGATACGTCGCCGACGGTTGCTCGCAATCGAGGTTGAAATAGTCGCGCAACCGCACCGTGGGGATATATTCGTCACGCAAGCGATAAACGCTGCCCTTGCCTGCAAGACTGTTAAGCTCCGCCGGGGATACCAGTACGGTTTCAACAATCGAGCGCAATGAGAAGATATAAACATCGTTGCCAACCCTGACCAGCTGACCATCCAGTATGGCCAGCGTCAGCGGCAGACGGATTTTCAGGCAGGAGCCCTGCCCCTGTGTGGAACGAATATCAATCCGCCCGCCCAAATCCGTAATATTGCGGCGCACCACGTCCATGCCGACTCCGCGACCAGACAGATCGCTGAGTGCCGCAGCCGTCGAGAAGCCCGGCTGAAAAATCAGCTGGTGAATCTGCTCTTCCGAAAGTTGCTCATGGGGCGATACCAGCCCCCGCTCGATAGCCTTGGCGAGAATGCGCTCTTTATTCAATCCGGCACCATCGTCCTCAACCTGAATCACGATGCTGCCACCTTCGTGGTAGGCGCTCAGATGGAGTACACCGGTTTCCGGCTTGCCAGCCGCCCGGCGTTCCTCCGGCATTTCGATGCCGTGATCCAGCGAGTTTCGAACCAGGTGCACCAGCGGGTCACTCATTTTCTCGAGAACCGTTTTATCCAGCTCTGTTTCTTCGCCGCTGAGTTTCAACTCTACTTTCTTGCCAAGTTTGGCGCTGATATCCCTCACCAGACGCTTGAATCGATTAAAACTGGCCCCGATGGGAAGCATTCGAATCTGCATGGCACTTTCCTGCAGCTCTCGGGTATGACGCTCCAGTACCATCAGACCGTCTCTCAGGCCCTGCGTGCTGCCGCTCTGCTCGCGATCGCCAAAGCGCGCCAACATCGATTGGGTAATCACCAGCTCGCCGACCAAATTCAGCAGCGCATCAATCTTGTCGATACTGACGCGGATTGAGCCGGAATCTTTCGCCGCCGCCGCAGGCCTTGCGGCAGGCTCGTCGTTTGATACGGCGGCCGGCAACGGCGCTGGCGCAACACTGCCTGCATTTTTCTCGGCGGTAGCGGCTTCGGCATCGAGGGTCGGTGCGGTGATTTCCAGCTCACTCTGGTCACGCACCCAGTCAAAGCAGGCTTCGATCTCATCTCTGGCAACATCGCCACGCAGCGTCAACTGCCACTGGCAATAGCAGTCCTCGGGATCGATATCGTCGAAATCAATGCTCTGCTGCAAAGCGGTGTTGACCGTCAGTTCACCCAGTTGCGACAGCTCGCGAAAAATCCGGCTGGGTTCATTGCCGGTTTTGAAAATATCTGCCTGTGGCACGAAACGAATCTGCCATTCGCCTGCCAGGCTCTCTGTTGCAGCTGCCGACGAAGCCGGAGCGGCCGAGGCGCACTCGCCGCTGAGCTGCTGGTCGATATCGGCCTGACAACGGGCAATGGCATCAGTATCGGGATTGCGACCCTGCTGAAAGGCGTCGAGCATGTCGCGAATCACGTCGACGGAAGCCAGCAGCACACCTACCAGCTCGTCACTGACCTGACGCTGACCACTTCGCAGCTGGTCCAGGAGGGTTTCGACACCGTGAGTAAAATCCGAGACCGCAGAAAAACCAAACGTGGCCGCACCGCCTTTGATGGAGTGTGCCGCGCGAAAGATGGTATTGATCAGTTCGCTGTCGGTGCTCTGCGCATCCAATTTCAGCAAACCGGCTTCCATCGTATCCACCCCTTCGAAGCTCTCTTCGAAGAAAATGGCGTGAATTTCGTTCATGTCCATGGACATGTCAGCTCCGCCCCGGATCCAGTACGCGATCCAACACGCGATTCAGCGAGTCGGGATTAAACGGTTTGACGATCCATCCGGTCGCACCTGCATTCTTTCCCTGCATTTTCATCTCGCTGGCCGACTCGGTAGTCAGAACCAAGACCGGGATAAAGCGGCAGTGATTGAGTTTTCGCAGTTCGCGGGTGAAGGTAATACCGTCCATCACAGGCATGTGTACATCGGTGATGACAACATCGTAGTTGCCAGCTTTGGCTTTATTCAGCGCTTCAGCACCATCCTCTGCAGACTCGACATCATGGCCTGCCTGCTGCAGGGTCATTGATACCAGCCGCCGTATAGATGGCGAGTCATCCACCGCCAGTATTTTTGCCATATTCGCATTCCCGGACTCACGCCAAAAACAGACAGCAGTGGTGACTGTGCAGCCACTGCTATGCTCAGGTAGTACACAGTTCACACTGCAAATTAAGTATTCGTAGTTCTACTAACGCCTATTTCCGTGCAATACAGGATGCTCGCCAGACGCAATCCAGCGGCCTGCCAATCCCGTAAAATGCAATATGACCGAAGAAATAAGCGACGCGCCTCGGGACTTTCCTCATGGGAACTAGGTAAAAGCGCTAATCGCGGGCAAATGCAGGCTGCCTATACTGGCAGTCACGTTAGCCATCAATGTGAAATAACACCTTCGGGAGGCGTGCCATGAATCAACGACGCAACGGCAGTTTGATGATTTTCGCCAATGCCAGCTTACTCGCACTGAGCAGTGCGTTTGCGCCCGGTGGCGTAAGCATTGTAGCTGGCCTGGCTCTGGCGGCTGTGCTGTTACTGAGTGCAACAGCTCTCAGCGCTGAGTGAGTCGGTCGATAGGTGTTACACCCGAGGCGTCAGTTATTGGGACGCCATCGGCTTTGTTTGCGAAAATCAATGCAGTTAGCGGCATAACCGGGCATCATTTGCGGTCTACAATTCACATTAAATCAGCGTATTGAGACACCAATGACTGGTGCCTCCCTGCCTGCATTGACGCCAGCATTATGTTCCACCTCATAATTCGGTGTTTGCGGCAATAGAAAGATGTAAGGAGAACATCGGCAACATGATCCTCGATGAAGCCCGCCTGAGGGAAATCACTCGCAATAAGCCAGCCCTGATGGCGACATTGGCCAAGCTGTTTCTGGATGAATTCCCCTCCATGGTCGACGGTATTGAGGAGTGTTACCGCACAGCCGACCGCCAAGCGGTCTCCCACGCGGTGCATCGTATGAAGAGCGCGCTGGGCAATTTTGCCACCCGGGAATTTTACGACGCCTTTGCCACCCTGGAATCGTCGGCCATGACCCAAGACCTGGATGCCTGGCATCTCGACTGGCAGCGCAAACGGGAAAAGCTGGATCAGCTTTGTCAGGAACTGGGACAGTTGGCGGAGGGCTGAACGCGTGGATATTCTGATTGTTGATGATGACCCCATCACCCGTCTCGCCCTGTGTGCTGCGGTAGAGGACTGGGGGTTCACCCCGGTACTCGCCAATTGCGGTGAAGAGGCGCTGACCATTCTCGGCAAAGACAACCCGCCGCATTTGCTGGTGATCGACTGGTCGATGCCCGGCATGACCGGCCCGGAACTTTGCACGGCGTTGCGCAGCCGCGACGACGGTCAGTTTTTTTATATCCTGATGCTGACAGGCAAAGAAGGTAATGACGCGATCATCGAGGCAATGGAGTCTGGCGCCGATGATTTCCTGAGCAAACCCTTCGACCACCGAGTGCTGAAAGTCCGCCTCGCCGCTGGCAGTCGTATTGTCCGCCTCGAACAGACTCTCAACCAGCTTGCCTCCCGCGATGCACTCACCCAGTGCTGGAACCGGCGAATGATCGACGAGCTGCTCAATGCATCAATCGCCGAAGCACAGCGCAAGCAGTCGCCACTGTCGATCATGGTGCTGGATATCGACCATTTTAAGCAGGTGAATGACAACTACGGTCACGCTGTCGGCGATACCGCGCTCAAACACATGGTTAACATCCTGAACAATAATTTGCGGGAGTACGACCAGGTTGGCCGCTATGGGGGGGAGGAGTTCATTGTCATCCTGCCGTCCACAGACAAAGACTCCGCCTGGGGCGTCGCGGAGCGTATCCGTTCATCACTGCAGTATCACCCTGCACACATTGACAGTGAGCGGGATATCCCGATGACAGTGAGTATTGGCCTGGCCCAACTGAATCACTACGGCCAGGACAATCGCCACAGCCTGTTTGAACGCGCCGATAAGGCACTCTACGAAGCCAAACAGGCGGGAAGAAACCGGGTGGTTTACCGCTCGTCGTAAGCACCCGACTGTGTTTTTGAGCAAATTTAATATAGGCTTATTAATCGCTCGGGGCGGCATCGCATTTATTCCTGGGCACGTATAGCTATCACCGCACTGCCACGGACGAACCTCATGATTTCCAGTACTGCCGCTTCGATCCTAGATTCCGCTGATATTCGCCCCCCGGCCCTGAGTGACACTGTCTCAGAGTTCTGGCGAGCAACGCGCGAGTGCCAGCAACTGCTTTGCAGCCATTCACGACTGCGCCGACTTCCCAGAGGCGACGGCCACACGGTTATGACGCTCCCCGGCTACGGTGGCGACGACGGCAGCATGGCAGCCATTCGCTACTGGCTGAAAAAGTGGAACTACCGCCCTGAGCCCTGGCTGCTCGGGCGCAATATTCCCGCCGACCGCATTTCTCAGATGGAGCATATGCACGAGTTTCAGGAGGCGATGCTTGGCCGCATCCAGCAGCGCGTTGACGCCCTGTATGAGGAAAATGGCGGCTCCCCGATCACCCTGATCGGCTGGAGTCTGGGCGGTATCTACGCCAATGCCATGGCCCAGCGCGAGCCGGAGAAAGTGCGCGCCATTATCAGCCTCGGCACACCGTATGGCGACCCGCGCGGCACCGCTGCCTGGGCAATCCTCAAACGCCTGCATCGCAGCACTACCCCTGATCACGAGCAGGACACCGGCCACTGGGTAAAACTCAACTCCGGGCCCCGCTCGGTACCGACCTACGTCATTTACAGCCCCTGCGACGGCATCGTGTCGCCCGCTATCGCCAAACTCAGTGGCGACAATATTGTGAATATTCCAGTCCAATCCAGCCACCTGGCCTTTGCCTGGAACCCTGCCGTTTTAAACAAAGTTTCGGATATTTTGACAAGTCTTCATCCCACCACCGCGACAAACTGTTAGAAGCACCTATACTGCGGTCAGCCCGGCGAAAAACCGGGCACAACTTCACGCCACTAGTACAAACGGCTTATTGCACGGCTTTGGTTAATGTGTTTTAACTATCCGTGGTTTTTATAAAAATAAACGGTTCCGATGGAGCGCCTAGTGAAGACAACAATCCCAGTAACGGCAGGGCTGTGCCTGCTCGCCACCACCCTTTCCCCCATCACCTACGCACAGGACGAAAGACCTCGCGGCCTGGAAGAAGTGATTGTTACCGCCCAAAAGAAAGCGGAATCACTGCAGGATACGCCCATCTCGCTGACCGCGTTTGGCGAGGAGCGTCTCGAAGTCGACGGCATCAGCAATTTGGGCGATATCGGCTCAAAAGTCCCGGCAATGACGATCGAGCCCTTCCCGATCAACAACGCAACCCTGCGTATTTTTATCCGCGGCATTGGCCCCTCTGACGCACAGGTCACACAGGATCCCGCCATCGGCATCTACGTCGACGGGGTTTACATCGCTCGCTCCACCGGCACCGCGCTGGACGTCGCGGAACTTCAGCGCATCGAAGTTCTCCGTGGCCCTCAAGGCACACTTTACGGTCGTAACACCACGGGCGGCGCGATCAATATGATCACCAAGCGTCCAACAACCGAAGGCTTTGAGTTCAAGCAGAAACTCACCGTCGGCAACCGCAGTCAGTTCACCTCAAAAACCTCCGCCAACATCCCCGTGACAGATTCGGTGGCGATCAAGCTGGGTTATCTGGCCACGCAGATGGATGGCTTCATCGAAAACAAAGGCCCTGGCGGCGATTTCGGTGACCGCGAAGTTGAAGGTCTGCGCTTCGACCTGCGCTGGGATATCAACGACACCACCACGCTTGACTTCGCCTACGACAAATCTGACTTCGGCTACTACAACTACATGTACCAGGCGATCAGTCCGGCCGTGCTGAACAAAGGCCAGGCGGAGCCAGTGCGAAGCTTTGCTAATTCTCAGGCGATGTACGGCAGTGATCGTTTCGATGAAATGACAACCTTCCGCCCCTATGAAGAATCCAAGACCAAGATCGAAGGCTACTCGCTGATTCTGACCAAGAACTTTGAGAATTCTCAGTTCAAGTATATCGGCGCCTATCGAGAGCTCTACGACGCGTCCTACGCTGACTTGGGTGGCGGCGCCGGCTCCGGCGAGTACCGCATCGACTCTCACGAATACTGCGGCCCCGCGGTTCGCGTGCAAACCGGTGCAGACTGCCTGCCATTAGTTGTGCCGCAAATTTCGCAAGAGCAGTCTTCGCACGAACTGCAGTTGAGCGGCTCAATGTTCGACGACTCCGTTGACTACATTGTCGGCCTGTACTACTTCGAAGAAGAGGCCACCGAAGACAACTCGCCATTACACCACCAGTTCAGTTCACGTATCAGCAACGACGCCATTCCGGTGCCTGTTCTGGGCGAATTGCTCGGCGGTATTCTTTTCGGTGCGGGTGACGTCGGCATCGTCAACATGGTATCGCAGCGCTACGACATCGAGAACACAGCCAAAGCGGCCTATGGTCAGTTCACCTGGACCCCGGGAATTCTTGACCAACGCATGCACCTGACGTTCGGTGCGCGCTATTCGGAAGATAACCGGGAAGCACTGAAGAATCAGACCGACAAAACCTACTTTGAAGTCAGACGTTTGGGGCTCGCCATCGACACTGAGAATTTCGATCCGCTGTCGCCGGTTCTGGCGCAGGCAGGCTTCCTGCTCCCGGGCGATCGCAGCTTTGATAACGTCTTCGCTGAGAAGAAATTCACCGATACCTCGTTCAGCTTTATTGCCGAATTCGACCTGACCGACGACGTGAACATTTACGGTAAGTATGTTCAGGCCTATAAATCCGGCGGCTTCAACACGCGCGACCCGCAACGCGGCTCTACCGGCGACCCGGCCAGCGATGACACCGATGAAGCCGCACCCGATGGCATCGTGTATGGCTACGGCTTCGCCGATGGCTTCGACGAAGAGAATGTCGACTCTATTGAGTTTGGTATCAAGAGCGAGCTGATGGATCGCCGCCTGCGGATCAATACCAATGTGTTCTACAGCGAGTACACCGATATCCAGCTGAACTTCATCCTCGCGGGCACCGTGGCCGACACCAAGGTGGCTAACGCCGGTGAAGCAGAAATGATGGGGCTGGAAACCGACATCACCTTCATGGCGACCGACAACCTGATGCTGATGTTGAATTACGCCTATCTGGATACCGAAATCACCAAGGCAACCGACCGCGAAGGCAACGACGTGGCCGACTCCTTTGTGTTTTTCTCGGCGCCGGAAAACAGCTACACGGTATCGGCAGATTGGACCATCGCCGCGACCGACTGGGGTGTGTTGTCAGCCAACGTCAGCTACAACTTCATGGATGACCGGAACGGCGGCTCCCGCGCAGACAATGTTAAGAACACCTTTAACGCGTCTTACAGCCTCTGGAACGGTCGCCTGAGCCTGAGTCAAATGCCCGTCGGGCGCTTCGGCTCACTCAACATTGGTCTGTGGGGTAAAAACCTGCTGGATGAGGAGTACGTGATTTCAGCCATCGACAACCTGATCCACACCGATCGCGGCGTGATCTGGGGCGAATCCCGTACCTACGGTCTGGATCTGATTTACGAATACTGATGTTGGCGGGGCGGTAGATACCGCCCCAATCAGTGTTGGAACTCTGATTCCACGGCAATAAAAAAGCCGCCCTGACAGGCGGCTTTTTTCGTTCCGGCGATCGCTTAAATTTTGAAGATAGGCTGCAGCATCTTCGCGATCAGCCCCTTGAAGGCCAATGGCGCATCCATCCCGGCCAGACAGATACAATCCTCGTCGGCGTCGGCTATCGGCTGGTGTTCAACACTGCCATCGAGCTCGGCAAAATCACCGGCATTGAACTTGCCCAGACTGTCGCTGTAGCCACCTCGCAAAATCAGGGTCAGCTCGTTGCCTTGATGGCTGTGAACCGGCATTTTCTTGCCCGCAGCAATGCGCAGCAACTTGGCTTCGCCTTCGCCAAGTTTCAAATCCACCTGCTTCATCCCCGGTACAATGCTCTTCCAGGGCAGGGAATCGAAATCGTCGTGACCGACCAGATTTCTCAGCAGTCCGGGAACCTCGATTGCCACTTTTCGTGGAGCGGGCTCCTCCGCCTTTTGAGCTGGCGATGCGTCCAGCAAGGCCATCATCGACTCACGACGCCCCTGTGAAAGCGGCTTTTCGTCAAGACTCGCCAACAAGTCGCCTCCCAACGCCTCGCCTTGCGCCGCCAGCGCACGACATTGCGGGCAATACTGCAAATGGCAGCCCACGACCAGCGCTAGTGCCGCAGGCAGGGCACCGGCGGCATAACTGTATACCGTCTCCTCGCTGGGATGATGTTCAATACGACTCATCACGCGTTTTCTCCAAAATGCTGGCGAAACGCTCGTATCGCCAGACGCAAACTTGATTTCACACTGCCCAGCGGCATCCCAGTTTCCTGAGCTATTTCGCTGTGACTTTTTCCTTCGTAGTACGACTTGTACACCACCTGCGCCTGATTATTCGGAAGCTGCTCCATCAACTTCTTCAGCCGATCTCCGTCGGCGTTGACGCTGGGTTCGGGCTCATAGGTCTCTACCAGGCTGTCTTCTGACTCATACGCAACACCGCGCTGTTTGCGCAACTTGTCGATCCACAAGTTCCGCGCCACGCGAAACAGCCACGTGCTTACCGCGGCTTTGTCACGCTTGTATAGGTGCGCCTTGTTCCAAAGTGCCAATAGCGCATCCTGTGTCAGGTCCTCTGCCATAGAGGCTTCGACGCCCTGCCCAAGCAGGTAGGCATTCACTCTGGGAGAAAAATGATCGAACAGCATCATAAAGCTCTGCTTGTCGCGATCATTGGCAACGCGCTCCATGCAATCTGCCCAGAATGCCCCGTCTCGCTCTACTTTGGTGGCATCTTCAGCCATGTATTACCCTCTTGTACGCTATCCTACGTCGGCGAAGCCGCTATAGATCAATCGCGCGTTTATTGTCTGTTGTTGCCCACAGAATAGCTGCTATCAGCACAAACTGCAGCGGAATACGCAGCCAGAGAAACGACTCGGGCAAGTCTCCGCCAACCCCCTCCACACCACTGATCGCCTGATAAATATTGGCCGGCAGCACCAGCAGGCAGTAAAGCGCCATCAGCTTACCCACCTGCTCCCGATAGCGCGGCCAAAATACCATCGGCGCCATGATCAGTTCGGCGACGCCCGTCAACCAGACAATCGCCAGCGGCCAGGGCAGAAACGGGGGAACAATGGCGGCAAAGCCCTCCGCCACGAGAAAATGCGCCACCCCGCCACCGAGAAAAAACAGGCAGATCAGCACACGAATCACGTTCTTCAAGGACGGCTCCTTTTCTTGTGAGAGTGACAACCATATCACCCCTGAAGGTCTGTCAGTATGGCGCGATTTGGCATTTTCCCTGACATCTCAAGTCGCGGTATGGCTTGTGGGGCTGCGCCCTCCCCGATACCATGAAGCCATAAGACGTGGAGAAACATTGATGACGTTCAACAGCATGCCCGAGCTCATCGGCAACACCCCCCTGATAAAACTTCAACAGGTTTCAGAACTCACTGGCTGTACCATTCTCGGCAAAGCGGAATTCCTGAATCCCGGTGGCTCAGTCAAAGACCGCACTGCCTTGGGCATCATCCGAGCGGCAGAGCGCGACGGCAGCCTGCGGCCCGGAGGCACGATCGTGGAAGGCACCGCCGGTAATACGGGAATCGGCCTGACATTGATCGCCAACGCGCTGGGCTACAAAAGCGTAGTGGTCATGCCTCACAGTCAAAGTCGGGAAAAAATCGAACTTCTCGATCTTTACGGTGCAGACCTGCGCCTGGTGCACGCTACCGGCTACAGTGATCCGAACCACTACATTCACACTGCCCGACGTCTGGCCGAAAGCCTCAGCGAAACCGAGCCCAATGGCGCCATCTGGGCACGGCAGTTCGACAACACTGCCAATGCAGACATTCACGAAACCACAACCGGCCAGGAAATCTGGACGCAGACCGACGGCAAGGTCGATGGCTTTATCTGCGCTGTGGGCACGGGCGGTACGCTGGCCGGTGTGAGCCGCGCGCTGAAGGCGCACAACAAGGATATCCGTATCGGCTTGGCCGATCCCCAGGGCTCTGCGCTTTACAATTATTACACCCACGGGGAGCTGAGCGGCGAAGGGCGTTCACTGGCCGAGGGTATTGGCATCAGTCTGATGACCGACAATCTGCGACTCGCCGATGTGGATAACGCCTATCAGATCAGCGACGCCGAGGCGCTACCTTACATCTTCGACCTGCTTCGGCATGAAGGGCTGTGCCTCGGCGGTTCATCGGCGGTCAATATCGCCGGTGCGGTCAATCTCGCCCGCGAAATGGGTCCCGGCCACACGATTGTCACGATCCTTTGCGACTATGGCGACCGGTATAAAAGCAAACTGTACAACCCGGTATATCTGGAGAACATGGGCCTGCCAGCCCCCGACTGGATGCGCAACTAGGCGGGGCCGACAACGGCAAGACTGAGATCGCCGTCGTATTGTTTGCCAACGGCCGGGACTATACTGAACGTTTATTGACATCGACAGAGGCTATGCCATGGGAATAGGCACAATGGTAGTTTTGGCAGTGGCGGTATTCGCTGTGCTCTACCTGATTCTGATGTACAACGGACTGGTCAACCTCAAACACAACGTTGCCAAGCACCGCGCCAACATTGATGTGCTGCTCAAGCAGCGGAACGATGAGCTGCCGAAACTGGTAGAGACCTGCAAGCAATACATGGAATTCGAACAGGAGACGCTGGAGAAAGTTATCCGTGCGCGCTCACAAGTCGCGTCTGCTCAAGCGGGCAACGATATGAAAGCGCTGGGACAGGCGGAAAGCGGGCTGCGCAGCAGCCTCGGCCAGTTATTTGCCCTGGCGGAAGGCTACCCTGAACTGAAAGCTGATCAGAGCTTCAGCCAGTTGCAGAACCGGATATCGTCACTGGAAAATGCGATTGCCGATCGCCGAGAAGTCTACAATGAGGCGGTGAACAACAATAATGTCCGCATCGAGCAGTTTCCCGACGTACTGGTAGCCAGGCTGTTTAACTTCTCCGCATTTGAGTTATTGGAATTCGACAAGGCGCAGTTGAAGGACGTGAATATCAAGTCGCTGTTTGGTCAATAAGGTACTGTGAACAGCGATCTTATCGGGCTCGGAATACTTGCACTGGTCGGCGTATTTTGTGGCGCCGCCAGTCTCTCGCAACTGCGTCGCGCGCGCATCATCGAAGACACCCCCACCTCCAAAATACGCTCGGCACATCAGGGCTACGTCGAACTGATTGGCAGCGCGATGCTGCCTGAGAACGAAGCACCGCTGCTAAGTACATTGGCCGGAGAACCCTGCCTGTGGTTTCGCTATCGAATAGAGCGCTATGAACGAAGCGGCAAAAACAGTAGCTGGCGAACCATAGAAAGCCACAGCAGTACCCGCCCGTTCATATTGAGTGACGGCACCGGCATCTGCCTGGTCTATCCGGAGCGAGCCGAGGTCAAAAGCCACCGCCGCCGCCAGTGGCACGGTAGCAGTCGCCGCCCGTCACCGGGTATCTCCACCACCAGCCTGCTGCTCGGCAGACGCTATCGTTACACGGAGGAACGCCTCTGTGAAAATGACCTCATTTACGCGCTGGGCATTTTCGACACCCGCCATCCGCCCAGCGACACCGAGACGAATTCTGCACGCATGGCTGAAATTCTCTCGGAGTGGAAACAGGACTACGACCGTCTGGTCGCGCGCTTCGATCGCAATGGCGATGGCCAGATAAGCCACGAAGAATGGGAGCTTGCGCGCCGTGAGGCCCTTCGCAAAGCCGAGCGGGAACAGCGCGGCAAGCCCTCGCTGGACGCGATCAACACCCTGCGTTATTCGCCCTCCAGGCAACAACCGTTTATTATCGCTACCTCTGAACCCGAATCACTCAGTCGACGCTACCGCTGGCAGTCACTGGCATGGCTATTGGGAAGCCTGGCATGCATTGCCGGCGTTGCCTGGCTCGTGCAATCCGGCGCAGTATCGATGACGGCAGGATAGGAAAGCGACATGGCAACACGCCGGAACACCCGGGAACGCATTCTGGAAATCGCAGAAGAGCGCTTCGCGAAACAGGGCTTCGCCGCCACCTCAATCAGCGAAATCGCGGTGAGAGTCGGCATCAGCAGCCCTGGCATCTACAAACATTTCAGCAACAAGCTGGCCATCTATGAAGCCGTTTGCGAGAAGCTGATGGCGCCGCTTGTCGAAGCCACCAGCCAACTGGATACCGCCTCTAACTTTCAGGAAATGAGTCAGCAGATTCAGGCAGCAATGAGCGCACTGAGTGACAGGCCGAATATCGCCCGACTGGTCCAGCACGCCACGCTGGCGCAGGACGAAACGCTGACGCTGCTCAGCGACAGGTGGTATCGCAAATTCTTTGCCTTTCTCAGCGATGGCGCCAGCGATCCCGATAACGAAGTGATCAGCGCATCAACCGCGATTGCCTTCCACTGCATGATTCTCGGTTACGTCACCCTCGCGCCATTGCACCAATCCATCTTTGGCTTTGATCCGCTCACGCCGGATCAGCTCAACGCGCAATTCCAATTGCAACAGGACATGGTGAACGGACTCAACAAGCTGTCGACCAAAAGCGGCAAAGTCGCTACCGCCTGAATCAGCCCTGCCCCGACAGCCTGAGTGCAGCTTGCTCCATCGCGTCTCGGTGTTCAGCTTCGAGGCGCGTCATGGTATCGCGGTGCTGATCTCGCTCTTCCCGCGACAGCGACTTCCACGCCTGATGCGTTGGCACGTCGGCCAATACTTCAGCGACCACCGTGAATACCCGACCCTGCTCGCGCAACTCGGCATCCACCACGGGCTGATCCAGCAATACCGCGATACGCAACGCAGCTTCACTGCCGCCGACCTGCCCGTCGAGATAACAGCGTGCCAGCACCTGAATGCTCTCTTCCGCGCCGAGGCGGTGCTGCGCGGGTTCTACCTCCGCAGCGGGCGCTACCATGCCCACCGCCGACTGCGCCCGCTGCGCATCTTCAAGCGCGCGGCGCTGCTCGCGAAGCCGCCACAGCAGATAGCCTGCATACCCGGCCAGCGCAGCGATAATGACGCCACCAGCCACGAACCACGGCCAGTAATGGCTCATAATTCCCCCTGAAACTCTGTGCAAAACGCCAAGTTTACCTGCTATCGGCAAGCAACACCCTGCTTTATAATGGCGCCCCCTAAAAACGGAGGCCCGCCGTGTCTACACCTGACGCCATTCGCTGGAATGAGGAGCACCTGGAACTTCTCGACCAGCGCATACTGCCTGGAACCAGCCAGTACCTGTCATACCGCGACCCCGTCGCCGTCGCTGACGCCATTCGCGACATGGTGGTTCGCGGCGCACCGGCGATTGGCATTACCGCCGCCTACGGTATGGCACTGGCCGCTGCCGCGCAGGCGCCGCAACCCAGTGTTGCCGCCTGGACGACAGCACTGAGCGAGGCCCGCGAAGCGCTGGCAGACAGCCGGCCCACCGCCGTCAACCTGTTCTGGGCACTGCAACGCTGCGATCAGCTTATCGAAACCCACGGCAACGGCGGCAACCTGCCTGAGGCCATGCTGGCGCTGGCCGCCGAGATTCACCGGGAAGACATCGCAATCAACCGCGCCATCGGCGATCATGGCGCCGCGTTGATTGACAACGACAGTCTCGTCTACACCCATTGCAATGCCGGCGCCCTGGCCACTGGCGGCTACGGCACTGCGCTGGGGGTCATTCGATCAGCCTGGAAAAACGGCAGCTTGCGCGGCGTCATCGCCGGTGAGACCCGCCCCTGGTTACAGGGCGCCCGCCTGACTAGCTGGGAGCTGATGCAAGATGATATTCCCGTCACCCTGGCCATCGAAGGCGCGGCCGCGCAACTCATGCGCGAGCATCGCCCAAGCTGGGTCATCGTCGGCGCCGACCGGGTGGCAGCCAATGGTGACGTTGCCAATAAGATCGGCACCTACAACCTGGCCATTATCGCCCGCCATCACGGGGTAAAGATGATGGTTGCCGCACCGACCAGCACCTTCGACCGCCAGATTGACGGCCCGCAGATCCCGATTGAGCAGCGTCCCGCTGAGGAAATCACCCACAGCCAAGGCAACGCCGTTGCCCCTGAGGGTTGCGCCGTGCACAACCCGGCCTTTGACGTGACTCCGGCCGAACTGATCGACGCCATTGTCACTGAGCATGGCATCATTTATCGTCCCGACCGTGAGGCGGTTGCCGCTCACCTCGACGCAGCGGAGAGGAGCTGACTATGCGCAAGAACAAGGCGTTTTTCGACAAGGCTATCGCCTTGGCAGCCGCCGGCGCCGACCTGTATCAGCGCGGCTGGGTCCCCGCCACCAGCGGCAATTTTTCCCTGCGACTGGATGACGACAGCGCGCTGCTGACGGCCTCGGGCAAGCACAAGGGACAGCTCGCGCCAACCGACTTCATCGCCGTTGACCTCGACGGCCAGCCACTGAGCGACGGCAAACCCTCTGCTGAAACCCTGCTGCACACCAGTCTGTACCGCCGCTTTCCGAACCTGGGCGCCGTACTCCACTGCCACAGTCCGGACGCCACATTGATCTCACGACTGCATGCACAGAGTGGCTATATCGCACTGCGTGACTACGAGTTGCTCAAAGCCTTTCCCGGCATCGACAGTCACGACTGCGCGGTGAATATCCCAATTTTTGCCAATACGCAGGATATCGCCGCACTGGCGATCGAAGTCGACGAATACCTGGCCGAGCGACCCGACTGCCCCGGCTATCTGATTCAGGGACATGGCCTGTACTGCTGGGGCAATACACTGGAAGACTGCATGCGCAATCTCGAGGCCCTGGAATTCATGCTGCACTGCGAACTGGAAATGCAGCGCTTGAAGCGCTGAATACGAGGAAATACCCAATGAGCGAACTGCGCATCTACGCCGACGACCAGCCACAACAGACACTGGAACGCAGCACCGACCCGGCCGTGATTACCGGCCTGCTCAATGCGGCAGGCATACGCTTTGAGCAGTGGCAAACTCGCGATGACATCGCCGCTGGCGACGACGCCGAGGCGGTACTCGCGGCCTATGAGCAGGATGTGCAACGACTGGTCGACGAGCAGGGCTACCAGAGCGTTGACGTGATCAGCCTGAATGCCAGTAATCCCGCCAAGGATGAGCTTCGCCAGAAGTTCCTCTCCGAGCACCGCCACAGTGAAGATGAAGTGCGCTTCTTTGTTCAGGGTCAGGGACTGTTCGCGCTGCATATCGGCGGCAAGGTTTACGAAATTCTCTGCGAAAAAGGCGACTTGCTAAGCGTGCCCGCCAATACCCCGCACTGGTTCGATCTCGGCCCGCAACCAGAACTGGTCGCCATCCGCTTCTTCAACAACCCGGATGGCTGGGTCGCGCACTATACCGACAGCGACATTGCCGATAGCTTTTCACGCTTGGAGAACTGATGATCAAGGCCATAGTCACCGACATTGAAGGCACGACCAGCGCCATCGACTTTGTTACCCAAACCCTGTTCCCCTATGCCCGCCAGCGCATGGCGGCATTTATTCAGGAACACAGCGACGACAGCCGGGTTAAACCGCTGTTGCGCGAAGCTGCGAGAGCCGCGAATCTCCCTGAGCACGACCTTCCCGCGCTGGCAGAACAGCTGGAGCGCTGGATAGATGAGGATCGCAAGATCACTCCGTTGAAGGGGCTACAGGGACTGATCTGGGAACACGGCTACCGCAACGGCGATTTTCTCGCCCACGTATACCCCGATGCGGTCACCACGCTGGAGCAGTGGCACCGCCAGGGACTGTCGCTTTATGTCTACAGTTCTGGCTCGATTCTGGCTCAGAAACTGTTTTTCGGTCACAGTGAGGCGGGAGACCTTCGTCCGCTGTTCCGTGATTACTTCGACACCACCAGCGGCCCGAAACGGGAAGCGGCGTCATACCGCACCATCAGCCGCGATATCGACATGCCTGCCCAGCACATTGTCTTTCTTTCCGATATCGTGGAAGAACTGGACGCCGCAGCTGAAGCCGGAATGAAGACCGTATGGGTGCAGCGCAGTGATACCCCCCTTCACCATGAACGGCACCAGGTTGTCAGCCGCTTCGACGACATCCGCCTGGATGCGCTTTACTGAGCTTCCCCGACTTTTTCCATACGCGACAGCTGCTCGGCACGACAACTGCGGTCGGGGCCCATCCAAAGTGAGTCCCCCGCAGCAAAGGAATCAGCATCGCCCCCCAAGCGCAAGCGGGATTCGGGATGCAGTTGACAGCTTTCATTAAGCTGCAGCAGGTAAGTTGCCTCCCGTGCAATCAGCAGTAGCTGTCGCGGCCCCAGATACTGCCAGGACTCGAGCCCCGAACGGGGTAAGCGCTCCAAGTCTTCCGCCGGGCGCAGCCCGATATCCGCCAGTCTCGAATCCAGATCAGGCCGCCGCTCTGGCGGCGCGCAGGCAACGGCCCAGGCACTGAGCAGTGCCACGCCTAATGCAGCTTTGATGGTTGTAGTCCTTGGCATTTGAGATTCCCCCGTCTGCCTCTGACTCATCCGAAGCCCAGCGGTTCGCCACTAGCAGAAATTTTCTCAGCATCGCGCTCTATTTTCTCGAGCCCTATTCACAAAACCAAAGTTACGTTGACGTTAACGTCAACTTGATTTATAACGTCACAAACCCTCAGGAATGTCGCTAATGAGTCGCCAGTACAGCATCTCCGAGCTCGCCTCGGAGTTCGACATCACTACCCGCAGCATTCGCTTCTATGAAGAGAAAGGCTTACTGCAGCCCACGCGAAACGGCCAGACCCGCATTTACAGCGCGGCCGACCGCACCAAGTTGCGACTGATTCTGCGGGGGAAGCGCCTCGGCCTGTCTCTCGAGGAGAGCCGCGACATTATCGAAATGTACGATCCACAGCGTGATAACAGCCCCCAGCTACAACGCCTGATCGACAAAATCCGCGAGAAGCGTGAGATGCTGCAACGCCAGCTCCGTGACATCGAAACCCTGCTGCAGGACCTCGATGACGCGGAAGCCCGCTGTATCGACGCCCTGCAAACCATAAAAACGCCAACTGCCAGCCAGGAGTCTTGAGATGAGCACCCCCTACCCCAGCCTGAACTTTGGTCTCGGTGAAGAGATCGACATGCTCCGCGACACGGTCTACCGCTTTGCCCAGGCGGAAATCGCCCCGCGCGCCGAGCAGATCGACAAAGACAACCAGTTCCCCATGGATTTGTGGCGCAAATTTGGCGACCTCGGCCTGCTGGGCATGACGGTGAGCGAAGAGTACGGCGGCAGCGAGATGGGCTACCTGGCCCATGTGGTCGCGATGGAAGAAATCAGCCGCGCCTCGGCGTCGGTGGGCCTGTCTTACGGCGCCCACTCCAACCTCTGCGTTAACCAGATTTACAAAAACGGCAACGACTTCCAGCGCGAGAAGTACCTGCCCAAGCTGTGCAGCGGCGAACACATCGGCGCCCTGGCGATGTCAGAACCCAACGCCGGCTCCGACGTGGTCAGCATGAAACTGCGCGCCGAGAAGAAAGGCGACCGCTACGTTCTCAATGGCAGCAAAATGTGGATCACCAACGGCCCCGACGCCAACACCTATCTGATCTACGCCAAAACCGACCCACAAGGTGGCTCCAAAGGCATCAGCGCCTTCATCGTCGAACGCGACTTTCCCGGCTTCTCCCGTTCACCCAAACTCGACAAACTGGGCATGCGCGGCTCCAACACTTGCGAACTGGTGTTTCAGGACTGCGAAGTCCCCGCCGAGAACCTGATCGGCAAAGAAGGCGACGGCGCCCGCATTCTGATGAGCGGCCTCGACTACGAGCGCACCGTACTCTCCGGAGGCCCTACCGGCATTATGCTGGCCTGCATGGATATCGTCGTTCCCTATCTTCACGAGCGCACGCAGTTCGGCAAAAGCATCGGCGAATTCCAGCTCATGCAGGGCAAGGTCGCCGATATGTACTGCGACCTGAATGCCAGTCGCGCCTACCTCTACACCGTGGCTAAAGGTTGTGACCGGGGAGAGGAAACCCGCAAAGACGCCGCGGCCGTCATTCTCTACACCGCCGAAAAGGCAACCCAGATGGCGCTGCAAGCCATTCAAACGCTCGGGGGCAACGGCTATATCAACGATTACCCCACCGGGCGACTGCTGCGCGACGCCAAGTTGTATGAGATCGGCGCGGGCACCTCGGAAGTGCGCCGTATGTTGATTGGCCGCGAACTCTTCAACGAAACCCGCTAAGCGTCAGGAGCCGACCATGACTGTGATCACCAGCCGCCTCGACCGCCACAGCGAGGACTTCATCGCCAATCGCGACGCCCTCGCCGCGCAGGTCGCCGAACTGCGCGCCAAAGCCGAAGAGATTGCCCAGGGCGGGGGCGAAAAAGCCCGTCAGCGCCACCACGAGCGCGGCAAAATGCTGGCCCGCGAGCGCATCGACGCATTGCTGGACCCCGGCGCCGCCTTTCTGGAAATTTCCCAATTGGCCGCCGAAGGCGTGTATGGCGAAGACGTGCCCGCCGCCGGTGTGGTGGCGGGTATCGGCCAGGTGTGCGGCGTGGAGTGCATGATTGTGGCCAACGACGCCACGGTCAAAGGCGGCTCCTATTATCCACTCACGGTAAAAAAGCATCTGCGCGCCCAGACCATTGCCGAGCAGAACCACCTGCCCTGTATTTATCTGGTGGACTCCGGCGGTGCCAACCTGCCCCGGCAGGATGAGGTCTTCCCCGACCGCGAGCACTTCGGCCGCATCTTCTACAATCAGGCCAATATGTCTGCCAAGAACATCCCGCAGATCGCGGTGGTCATGGGCTCCTGCACCGCCGGTGGCGCCTACGTACCCGCCATGGCCGACGAAACCATTATCGTCAAACAACAGGGCACGATATTTCTGGCCGGACCGCCGTTGGTAAAAGCCGCCACCGGCGAAGTCGTCACGGCGGAAGAGTTGGGCGGCGCCGATGTGCACTGCCGGGAATCCGGTGTGGCCGATCACTACGCCGACAATGACGAACACGCGCTGCAACTGGCCCGTCAGGCGATTTCCAAGCTCAACCGCAAAAAGCCCCAGCAACTGCAACAGCTCGACAGCCGCGAGCCGCTGCATCCCCCGGAAGAGCTCTACGGCGTGATACCCCGCGACAGCCGCAAACCCTTCGATGTGCGCGAGGTGATCGCCCGCATTGTCGATGGCTCTGACTTCGATGAGTTCAAAGCCCTGTTCGGCACCACGCTGGTTTGCGGCTTTGCCCGGCTTTACGGCTACCCAGTGGGTATCGTCGCCAACAATGGCATTCTGTTCAGTGAGTCGGCCCAGAAAGGCGCGCACTTCATCGAACTCTGCGCCCAGCGCAAAATCCCGCTGATTTTCCTGCAAAACATCACCGGCTTTATGGTCGGCAAACAATATGAGGCGGGCGGCATCGCTCGCCACGGCGCCAAAATGGTCATGGCGGTTGCCTGCGCCCAGGTACCCAAATTCACCGTGGTCATTGGCGGCTCTTACGGCGCCGGTAACTATGGCATGTGCGGCCGCGCCTATGAGCCGCGCTTTATGTACATGTGGCCCAATGCCCGCATCGGCGTGATGGGGGGCGAGCAGGCGGCAGGTGTGCTGGCGGACATTAAACGCGCCCAGTACCAGCGTCAGGGCGAGGATTGGAGCGACGAGCAGGAAGCGGCGTTCAAACAACCCATCCTCGATAAATTCGCCGAGCAGAGCCACCCCTTCTATGCCTCGGCCCGCCTTTGGGACGACGGCGTCATTGACCCGGCCGATACCCGCCGGGTACTCGGCATGAGCCTGTCTGCCAGCCTCAACAAAGCCATCGACGACAGCCGCTTCGGCGTCTTCCGGATGTAAGGGGGCAACATGGACAACGCAATTCTCAGTCAGATTGATGAACGCGGCGTCGCCCGCCTCACCCTGAATCGCCCGGCGATTCACAATGCTTTTGACGACAGCATTATTGCCGCGCTGAGCGCCGAACTCCGCACGCTGGCCAACCACGCGGAGGTTCGCCTGCTGGTACTGGCCGCCGAGGGCAAGAGCTTCTCCGCTGGAGCCGACGCCAATTGGATGCGCCGTATGGCCGGCTACACCGTGGAGGAAAACCGCCGCGATGCCGAAGCGCTGGCCGAGCTGCTGTCACAGCTGGACAACTTCCCCCACCCGACGCTCGCCCGCGTGCAGGGTGCCGCATTCGGTGGCGGCGTCGGGCTGGTCAGTTGCTGCGATATCGCCATCGGCTCGCCGCGCGCGAGCTTCTGCCTCAGTGAAGTCAAGATTGGCCTGATCCCAGCCACGATCAGCCCCTATGTGATTAACGCCATCGGCCCCCGTGCGGCGCGACGCTATTTCATCAGCGCCGAACGCTTTGACGCCGATACGGCTCTGCAGCTGGGCCTGCTCAGCCAGTGCGTGGAAGAAGAGCAACTCGATGACGCGGTTGAGACCTGTATTGCGCAGCTGCTCAACAACGGCCCCGCCGCCATGCAGGCGGCCAAGCGACTGCTGCTGGACTACCAGAATCAGCCGCTCAGTGACGCCCTGATCGCCGATAGCTGCCAGCGCATCGCCGATATTCGTGTATCCCCGGAAGGCCAGGAGGGGCTCAGTGCCTTTCTGGAAAAGCGCCGTCCCAACTGGCAGCGTGGAGACTAATATGTTCAGCAAAATTCTGATTGCCAATCGCGGTGAAATTGCCTGCCGCGTTATTGCCACGGCCAAGCGGCTGGGCATTGCCACCGTTGCGGTGTACAGCGACGCCGACCGCGACGCCAAGCACACCAGTCTGGCCGACGAGGCCTATTACCTCGGCCCCGCAGCCGCGTCTGAATCCTATCTGCGCGGCGAAGCCATTCTCGACATCGCCCAGCGCAGCGGCGCCCAGGCCATTCATCCCGGCTACGGCTTCCTGTCGGAAAACGCCGACTTCTGCCGCCGCTGTGACGACGCTGGCGTGGTATTTATCGGCCCGCCGGTGGCCGCCATCGAAGCCATGGGCTCCAAGTCAGCCGCCAAGCGTATTATGGCGGAAGCCGCCGTGCCGCTGCTGCCGGGCTACCACGGTGACGATCAGGATGATGCCATTCTGAAAGCCGCCGCCGACGACATCGGTTATCCGGTACTGCTCAAAGCCAGCGCCGGTGGCGGCGGCAAGGGCATGCGCATTATCTGGAATACTGAGGAATTCGACAGCGCTCTGGCGGCCACCCGCCGCGAAGCCCGCAACGCCTTTGGCGACGATAAGATGCTGGTTGAGAAATACCTGACCGGCCCCCGCCATGTAGAACTGCAGGTGTTTTGCGACCAGCACGGCAATGCCGTACACCTGTTTGAGCGCGATTGCTCCCTGCAGCGACGCCACCAGAAAGTGATCGAAGAAGCCCCCGCCCCCGGCATGAGCGAGACCCTGCGCCAGGCAATGGGCGACGCCGCGCTGCAAGCAGCGCGCGCGATCGGTTATCAGGGCGCGGGCACCGTCGAGTTCCTTCTCGGCGATGACGGCGGTTTTTACTTCATGGAAATGAATACCCGTCTTCAGGTAGAACATCCGGTCACGGAAATGATCAGCGGCCAGGATCTGGTTGAGTGGCAACTGTTGGTGGCCAGCGGCAATCCGCTGCCCTGCGCGCAAAGCGATTTGCAGATTCGCGGTCACGCCTTTGAGGCCCGACTTTACGCGGAAGATGCCGAGCAGGGCTTTCTGCCCCAGACCGGACGCCTCAATCACCTGCAATTCCCTGAAGAAAGTGACGCAATTCGCGTCGATTCCGGCGTGCGCAGCGGCGACAGCATCAGCATGTATTACGACCCGATGATCGCCAAACTGATTGTCTGGGACGAAGACCGCGACCGCGCGCTGCGCCGCCTGCAATGGGCATTGTCCAAGTGCCAGATAGACGGCCTGACCACCAACCGCGACTTCCTGCTGCAACTGGCCAGCCACCCGGCCTTTGCCGCCTCGGATTTCGACACCGGCTTTATCGACAAGCACGTTGAGCAGATGAAAGCCGATGCCGAGCGGCGCCGCGCCGGACAACAGCAGGAGCACGCGGCACTGGTGGCCCTGCACTGCCTGCTCAGCGAGCAAGCCCAAACCGCGACGGCCGCCACCCCCTGGCACGCAGACAACTGGCGCATGAACCTGCCAAAAGCGCGGGCCTTGTCGCTCGACATTAATGGCCAGCCTATCGATATCAGCGCCCGAGCCCAAGACGGCGCTTGGCAATTGCAAATCGACGACCGCAGCCTGACGGCCAGCGGTGAACTGCGCGGGGAACAACTCAGCGCGGAACTCGACGGTCGCCGCCTGACAGCAAACAGCGTGAGTGATGGCGATAAGCATGTGCTGTTTCTGGAAGACGGCAGCACGCTTCGCTATCAATTGCGGCGCTATCAGAGCGGCGAACAGGAACAGCACGGCGGACTGCTGGCCCCGATGAACGGCCGCATTGTCAGCCTGTTGGTAAAACCGGAGCAGGCCGTCAAGAAAGGCGATGTGCTGCTGATTATGGAGGCGATGAAAATGGAACACAGCGTCACCGCCCCCGCCGACGGCAGCGTGATGCAGTTCCATTTTGCCGAAGGCGAGCTGGTGGAAGGCGGCGCCGCGCTGCTGGCGTTTGAGGAGGCCTCCGTATGATCCCCGATGCCGTCAAAATTGTGGAAGTCGGTCCCCGCGATGGCCTGCAAAACGAAGCTCAGGCGATTTCCGTGGCGGACAAACTCACCCTGGTTCGCCTGCTGGCCGAAGCCGGGCTGCAAAGTATTGAAGCGGGCAGTTTCGTGAACCCCAAATGGGTACCACAAATGGCCAGCAGCGAGGAGGTCTTCGCCGGGCTGCCCAAGGATGGACGCTGTTACAGCGCGCTCACCCCGAACGTCAAAGGGCTTGAGCGTGCACTCGCCGCGGGAGCCAGCGAAGTAGCCATTTTTGGTGCCGCGTCGGAAGGTTTTTCTCAAAAAAACATCAACTGCAGCATTGCCGAGAGCCTGCAGCGCTTCGACGGCGTGATGAGCATGGCCCGCGACGCGGGCGTGCCGGTGCGCGGCTATGTCTCCTGTGTCATCGCCTGCCCCTACGATGGCAGCACGGCGCCGGAGAAAGTGCTGGAGGTGAGTCAGCAGTTGCTGGACATGGGCTGTTATGAAATTTCGCTGGGCGACACCACCGGCGTCGGCACGCCCGCCAGCGTGAATCGCTTGCTGGATAGCTTGCTGCTTGAAATTCCCGCCTCAAAACTGGCAGTGCATTTTCACGATACCTATGGCCAGGCGATTGCCAATATCTACGCCGCGCTGCAACGCGGTATTGCCACGGTCGACAGTGCGGTTGCCGGTCTTGGCGGCTGCCCCTATGCCAAAGGCGCATCGGGCAATGTCGCCAGCGAGGATCTGGTCTATCTCCTCAACGGCCTGGGCATTGCCCATGACGTCGACCTGCAGAAGTTGATCGCGGCGGGCGAGTTCATCTCCGGCCGACTGGGCAGGCCCAGCCAATCAAAAGTGGCTCGCGCCATGCCCACCGAGAACGACGAATAAGACAGAAAAGGGAATCGTCATGACCGCATCGCAAACACCGCTCTGGTCACCCAGCCCGGAGCAGATTGCCAACAGTCAGTTGTCGCGTTTTCAAGCTCAGCTTCAGGCCCGACTCAATGTGCATTTCGATGACTACGCGGCGCTGCACCGCTGGTCAGTTGAACGGCGCGAAAGCTTTTGGGAGCAGCTCTGGCAGTTTGCCGATGTGCGTGCCAGCCAGTCTTATGAGACGGTGCTGCGCGAGGGGGCGCGTTTTCCCGGCAGCCAATGGTTTCCCGGCAGTCGCCTGAACTTTGCCGAAAACCTGCTGCGCCGACGCGATGACAAGACCGCGCTGATCGCGCTGCGTGAAGACGGACAGCGACGCACGCTGACTTACGCCGAGCTGTTTGAACAGGTCGCGCTGTTGGCCGCAGCGATGCGCCAACGCGGTGTGGTCGCCGGAGATCGCGTGGCGGGCTTTATGCCCAATACACTGGAAACCGCCGTCGCCATGCTCGCGGCCAGCAGCCTCGGCGCCATCTGGTCATCCTGCTCCCCCGACTTCGGACTGAGTGGCGTGCTGGACCGTTTCAGCCAGATTCGCCCCAAGCTGCTGTTTGCGGTGGACGGCTATCGCTATAACGGCAAAGCCATCGACACGCTGGAACGGGTCAACGCGATCAGCTCACAATTGGACAGCCTTGAGGCCGTCGTGGTGGTGCCGTTTCTCAGCGGCGAAACCGCGGAGCTGAAAGGTATCGACAGGGCCGTTTGCTACCGCGCGGTGATGGCCGAGTTCGCGACAGATGACGCGGTTGCCGCCATGCAGTTCGCGCCGCTCCCCTTCGACCACCCGCTGTATATCATGTACTCCTCGGGCACCACTGGCGTACCCAAGTGCATCGTGCACGGTGCGGGCGGTACGCTGCTGCAGCACCTGAAAGAACACCGTCTGCACTGCGATATCAACGACGACGATGTGGTGTTCTATTTCACCACCTGCGGTTGGATGATGTGGAACTGGCTGGTCTCGGCGCTGGCCTGCGAGGCCACCGTGGTGCTGTATGACGGCTCGCCGATGCTGGACAATGGGCGTCCACTGCTGGAGGCCATTGATCGCGAGGGCATCAGCGTCTTCGGCACCAGTGCGAAATTTCTCAGCGCCATTCAGAAAGCCGGTGTCAGCCCTGCGCGGGACTATTCACTGGCGAGCCTGCGCGCCATTCTCTCCACCGGCTCACCGCTGAGTGAAGAGAGTTACCACTACGTTTACCGCGATATCAAAGCCGATCTGCAGCTCAGTTCGATCAGCGGCGGCACGGATATTATCTCCTGCTTTGTACTGGGCAACCCGACACTGCCGGTGTACGCCGGAGAGATTCAATGCATTGGCTTGGGCATGGCGGTGGAAATCTGGGATGACGATGGCACGGCACTTGGCGCCGGGGAAGGTAAAGGTGAGCTGGTCTGTACCCGCAGCTTTCCCTCCTGCCCCATCGGCTTCTGGAACGATGACCACGGCGAGAAATTTCACAAGGCCTATTTTGACCGCTTCGAGAATATCTGGGCTCACGGCGACTTTGCCGAGTTGACCCGCCACGGCGGCATTATCATTCACGGCCGCAGCGATGCCATTCTCAACCCCGGCGGCGTTCGGATTGGCTCGGCGGAAATCTATCGGCAATTGGAACCGCTGGACGCGATTCTCGATTCGGTCGTTATCGGTCAGCACTGGCAGGATGATGTTCGCGTGGTACTGTTTGTGGTACTTCGGGAAGGCGTCAGGCTCGACGACACACTACAGCAGCAGATTCGCCAGCAAATCCGCCAGCACACCACGCCCCGCCATGTGCCAGCTAAAATTCTGCAGGTCAGCGATATTCCGCGCACCATCAGCGGTAAAATCGCCGAGCTGGCCGTGCGCAATTGTGTACATGGCGATGCGGTCAAAAATACCGACGCGCTGGCCAACCCTGACGCGCTGGATCAGTTCAGAGGCCGCAGCGAGCTGGATGACTAGTGCTGATGATGGGCGGGAGACATCCCGTCCATAGCGCTGTCACTTGCCTCCGGCTCTGGCATCGCGGTGCTGTGTACACCGCCGTGCATGCCTTCGTGGCCACCACCGGTATGTGGCATAAACAGTGTTGATGCGGAATACAGCGCCCAGGCAATCATCGACACCGCCACCAGATTGCGGATCCACTGACGCTTGAGCCAGGCGAGCGCACTGCGGTGGGCAGCACTGACCGCCAGCATCGACGGCAAGGTGCCCAGTCCGAAACAGAACATCAGCCACGCCGACTGCGCCGCACTGGCGCTGGTGCTCGCCCAAGCCAGACTGCTGTATATCAGCCCGCAAGGCAGAAACCCCCAGAGTCCACCCAATGCCAGCGCCTTCGGCAGGCGGTCTGCGGGCAACAGGCGTTTCACCAACGGTTGCAGACGTCGCCACAGCTTGGCACCGGCCACTTCAATCAGGGTGCTGCCCTTCCACCAGCCAGCCAGCGATACTGCCACCACAATCAGTAAAACGCTCGCCAGCACCCGCAGGGTTTTGCCGACGATCATAAACTCGCCAGCCATCACCGCGGCCACACCACCGCCGATGGCGCCAATTAATGCGTAACTGCTGATGCGCCCCAACTGAAAGCCCAGCGGTAACAGCCAGGCCGAGCTCCCCCGGCGGGGCTGGCTGCTGACACTGCTCAGCGCACTGATCGCGCCACACATGCCCAAACAATGCGGGCTGCCCATCAGTCCCAGCATAAAGGCGGCCAGTGCGTTGAGTTCAATCGCGCTCATCGTCGTCCCGTTTTGGGTCTGCAGGGTCCTTGTCGAACAGGATGCGGCGCGCTTCCCGGTCCAGGTCGTCAAACTGGCGATGATTGACCGCCCAGATAAACGCGGCGCAGATCAGCGCGAAAAATATCAGCGCGATGGGCAGCAAAATATACAAACTAGACACCGGCTTCCTCCAACTTCCTTAATTCGGCCTGATGCGCGGCGCGCTGCTCGCGGCGATCCAGGCGCAGCGCATTCAGCACCACCACCAGCGAGCTGGCAGACATGCCCAATGCCGCCAGCCAGGGTGGGACTAATCCCATGGCCGCCGCAGGCAATGCCGTGCCGTTGTACAGCAGTGCCCAGAAAATATTCTGACGCAGTACTCGCCGCATCTGCACTGCTTTTTCAAATACCGTTTCGATCAAGCTGAGCCGGTTACTCAGCAGCGCCACGTCAGCGCAGGACCGGGTGAGATCACTGGCCGCGGCCATCGCGATCGACACATCCGCAGCCGCGATCACCGGCGCATCGTTCACGCCGTCACCGACCATCATTACCGTCGCGCCCTGAGCCTGCAATTCGCGAATACGCGCCAGTTTATCTGCTGCCGAGCATGCCGCCCGGTATTCGTCGAAGTGGAGTTGCCCGGCCAACCAGGCAACCTGATCCGAGTCGTCACCACTGAGGAGCAGACTGCGGATTCCCCTCGACTGCAAGGCCGATACAGCCTGCTTGGCCTCTTCACGCAAGCTGTCCTGCAAAACAAAGCGAGCCAGCAACACACCGTCCCGGACCAGATAGACGGTCATATTGCCGTCGTCAGCCTCTGCGGCATCGGGCAGGCAGAAACGGCGACTGCCGATGCGATAACGCTGCCCATCGACATCGCCCTCCACGCCCTCACCGGCGCGCAACTCCAGGTTACTTGCGTGCAGAGTCATCGGCGTAAAGCCGGCATCAGCCAGCCTGTCCCGAGCAAACGCCTGAGCAATAGGGTGCGAGGATTCCAGCTCCAGCGCGGAAGCAATGCCCAGTAACCGCGCCTCCTCTATCTCACTGTCACGCTCAATCGCCATCAAACGCGGCCGCCCCTCGGTCAGCGTACCGGTTTTATCGAAGATGACATGACTGATATGTTCCAGATTTTCCAGCACTGCCGCATTCGCCACCAGTGCGCCGCGTCGGCGCAGGGCGCTGATCGCCGCCGCGTAGCTGCTGGGAGTCGCCAGTGACAACGCGCAGGGGCAACTCACGACCAGCACCGCCAGCGCGGTAAGAAACGCGCTGTGGCCGGGATGAACCGACCAGTAAAAAAATGCCGCCCCGCTGCAAAACAACACGAACAGCGTGAAGTAGCCGCTGAGCCGATCGGCCAGCTCGGCAATCGGCGGCCGGTTAAGCCGCGCGCTGTCTAACAGTTGATCAATCTGGGAAAGCCGGCTCTGCCCGACTTCTGCGCCGACGCGGAGGTAGAGGCTGCCATCAATATTGTGACTGCCCGCCAGCACCAACTCGCCCACCGCTTTGCGCTTGGGCATAAATTCTCCGGTAAAGGCACTATCTTCCACACTGCTGCTACCGGCAATAATCGTGGCATCCACCGGCACTACCTCACCCGGCTGCACCACAATTTCGTCGCCAGGCTCCAGCGCTGACAGCGCCAGCCACTGATTGCTGCCATCGGCGAGAAGTTTGCGAGCGGTCATCGGTAACAGTGGACGCATGGTCTGCTCGCGGCGCAACTGGAGGTTATTCTGAATAAAGCGGCTGAGCAGAAGAAAGAAACAGAACATGCTCACCGTATCAAAATAGACATGCCCCTCGCCGCGAACCGTGGCTTGCAGGCTCGCCAGATAAGCGGCAATCAGCGCCAGAGACACCGGCACATCCATTCCCAGACGGCGGCTGCGCAATCCGCGCCAGGCCCCTTTAAAAAACGGCTGCGATGAATAGGCAATGACCGGAGTCGCCAGCGCCAGACTGAACCAGCGAAGCAGGCTGCGGGTATCATCGTCGATCCCCTGAAAATCTCCGGCGTAGAGTGCGACCGCCACCATCATCAACTGCATCATCGCGACACCGGCCAGTCCCAGGCGACGCAACAGACCGCGCTGCTGCTCGCGCATCTGTTCCAGATGCCCTTCGGCTGACCAGGGTTGTACGCCGTACCCCAGGCGATAGATAGCATCAAAAACCGCACTGAGTTTTACCGTGGCGGGGTCCCACTCCACAGTCGCCTTCCCCCGCTGGAGGTTGACGCGGATAGAACGGACGCCGTCCATCATGCCCAGCCGGTGCTCAATCAACCACGCGCAGGCGGCACAATGCATATCACCAATGCTGAGCTGGCTCTGCCACAAGCCATTGCGCGAGGAGGAGAATTGCTGGAAGACAGCAGGGCTGTCGTATTGCAGGAAATCTTCGGCGCCATCGTTCGGCCTGCTGGCCTGCTGGTCGCGCAGACGGTAGTAATCGTCGAGACCGGCACCGAGGATGGTCTCACTGACGGCGACGCAGGCGGGACAACACATGGCCCGTTCCTGGCCATCAATAATCAGGCTGTAATGGCCCTTGGCGGGTAATGGCTCTCCGCAGTGGTAGCAGCCTCCCATCACTCACAGTGACCTGCTAGACAATTCCAGCTGTGCCGTCTTGTTCAGATTAATCTCACCCTTGAGTCGCCAGTCATCGGCCTCTGCGGTATCGCCGGTAACGCTCTTCAGCGTTATATACCAGCGCCCGCTCAAGGGTGCGCCCAGGGTTTGGGTGTAGTGCCCGGCGCCCTGATTCGCCAGAACAAGACGCAGATCCTGCTCGCGATCAGTGGGGTGTTGCAGCAACAACTGCAGTTCGCTCGGATAACGGTCGAGCCCCAAGGGCAGTTGCACCATGATGCGCGAGCCGCCCATCGCCAATCTCGCGGTGATACCCTGCTCGGCAGCGTGGCGGTCCAGCGACAGCTTGCGGTTAATTGCCAAGCCTTCCTTGTAGTACTCGTCGACGACCAGATTGTCGGCATGACGGACGGCAATCACCACCGTACTCAGGCCAGCGACAACAACGGTGCCCGGCAGAACAATGAGAAACCAAGGCCAAAACTGGCGATACCAGGGTTTGCTGTCCATCGTCACTGCCATTTCATACTCTCTATCGTTTCGGCGCGGGGCCAAAGAAACTGCTTTCCACTTCAGCAATGCTGTCATCGCTGTCCATTTGACGAACGATGACCGTCAGCGGCATGCGGGCGCCACCCACATCCTCGGGGCGCGCATGAAGTCGCAGCGGTAAATCCAACAGCTCGCCGGGCTCCAAGGTGACCGGGCTGGCACTGAAGCCCTGCAGCACAACCGGGGTCTCGATATCCACTTCGTAACGGTGGGTGCTCTGCGTCTTGTTCGCAAGCTTCACCACATAACGGTTTTCGATCAAGCCATCCGCTGTTGTCTCATACAATGCCTGACGGTCACGCAGCACGCTCAGCTCCATCACGTCGCGATCAACAATACGGTAAGCAAGCAGGCCGATCATCAGCGCCACGGCAACAAAATAACCGATCAAGCGTGGCCGCATGATGTGCGTGGTTTTACCCTCGAGGCTGTTTTCTGTCGCATAGCGAATCAGCCCTTTGGGGTACTCCATTTTTTCCATCACCGAATTACAGGCATCCACGCACAATGCGCAGCCAATACACTCGTATTGCAGGCCATCGCGAATATCAATGCCCGTCGGACACACCTGAACACAGAGCTGGCAATCAATACAATCCCCGAGCCCGACGTCGGCAGGTTTTTCATCGCGCTTGCGGGAACCCCTCGGTTCGCCCCGCGCTTTGTCGTAGCTGATAATCAAGGTATCGGGGTCGAACATTACCGACTGGAATCGCGCATAGGGGCACATATAGAGGCACACCTGCTCACGCATCCAGCCCGCATTGATGTAGGTTGCCGCTGCAAAGAAGGCAATCCAGAATCCCGCCCAGGCATTGACACTGAATCCCAGTACGTCGATGCCCAACTGCCGGATCGGCGTAAAATAGCCAACAAAGGTAAATGCGGTCCAGAACGCAAATCCCAGCCACATCGTGTGTTTCAGTGCCTTTTTGCGGACTTTCTCGAAGCTCAGCGGTGACTGGTCCAGCTTGATACGCTGGTTGCGCGTGCCCTCCGCTTTCTGCTCCATCCACATGAAGATACTGGTCCACACCGTCTGCGGGCAGCTATAGCCACACCACACCCGTCCGGCCAGATTGGTCACAGCGAACAGCAGAAACGCCGAGATAATCAGTACCCAGGCCAGCATCACCATATCCTGAGGCCAGAAGGTGATCCCCAGCACATGGAACTGACGTGCAGGCAGGTCGAACAAAACGGACTGCCGATCACCCCAATTCAGCCAGGGCAGAATGAAATAGCCCAACAGCAGCGGCCAGCCGGTGAAGACCCGTATACGCTGATAGAAGCCTTCGATCGCGCGGGTATAGATCTTTTCGCGTTTCTGATAAAGATCCATCTCCGACACTTCTGCCGGAACCACAATTTCCACCGCGAGATTTTCTGGCTGAGAGGACGCCTTCTGTCCCCGTTCGCTGCTGCTATTCATAACACTCTATGGCTCCTGCCGGGAAAGCTGATACACGTAAGAACTGAGCAGGTGAATCTTGGCCTCGCTGAGCATCTCTGCGTGCCGAGGCATTTTGCCCGAGCGTCCCTTGGTCAGGGTCTGCATGATGCTGCCAGCGTCGCCACCGTAGAGCCAGATGTCGTCGTTCAAGCGCGGTGCACCCATGGCAATGTTGCCGTCGCCTGTCGGACCGTGGCAGGCCGAGCAGAACATCGCATACTTTTGCTTCGACTCAGCAAGCTCTGGTGCGTCGGTATTGCCGGAACTCAGTGCCTGCACATACGCCGCCATGGAGGCCACGCCCTCATTGCCCAGCGCCGACAGCCAGCTTGGCATCACACCGCTGCGACCATCGTGAATCGATTGCGCGATCTGCGCAGGCTCGCCGCCGTACAACCAATCGTTGTCAGTCAGGTTAGGAAAGCCGTAGCTGCCTTTTCCATCGGTGCCGTGGCAAACCGCACAGTTATTGGCAAAGACACGTTTGGCGATACGCATGGCCTGATCATTCTCCGCCAGCGTCGCAGCGTCCTGTTCCAGAAAGCCTGCGTACAGCGCCTCGTTTTCAAGACGGGCTTCTTCAACGTCGCCCTCCCACTGCTGCACAGACGTCCAGTTGAGCAGGCCAGGCCACTTACCCAGCCCGGGGTAAGCGATCAGATAGCCAATACCGAACAGCATGGTCAGCACAAACATCTTGATCCACCATGCCGGCATAGGGTTGTCGTACTCTTCAATGCCGTCGTATACGTGACCGGTTGTCTTTTCTTCACCCGTCTGAGTAATTTTGCGGTTACCCAGCAGTACCCATGCCAGCAAGACATAGGTAATAGCGGTGAGAACAATGATCCAGCCACTCCAGAAATCAGTCATTGCCCCTCTCCTTTACCCTTCACATCCGCGTCGTCATCGACGAAGGGCAGATTCGCAGCCTCGTCGTAAAATTCTTTCCGGCTTCCTCTGTAAACGCTGATGCACACGCCGATAAAGGCAATGAACAGCATCAATGTAGACAGAGATCTGAGATCATTTTGGTCAATCATCGCAGTGCTACTCCCGATTAACGCTTGTATTTAATCAGCGTGCCGAGTTGTTGCAGGTAAACAACCAGTGCGTCGATTTCCTTCATGCCTTCCACTTTCGAAGTGGCATTGGCAATGTCCTCGTCGGTATACGGCACACCGACCTTGCGCAGCGCCTCCATCTTCCCGGGCACTGACGCAGCATCTACGTCGTTGTGAAACAGCCAGGGATATGACGGCATGATGGATTCGGGAACCACATCGCGCGGGTTGAACAGGTGCGCGCGATGCCACTCGTCGCTGTAACGTCCACCCAGACGAGCGAGATCAGGTCCAGTGCGCTTTGAGCCCCAAAGGAAGGGATGCTCATAAACCGACTCACCCGCCACTGAGTAGTGACCGTAGCGCTCGGTTTCAGAGCGCATGGGGCGCACCATCTGAGAGTGACAGACATGGCAGCCTTCGCGGATATAAATATCGCGTCCGCTCAACTCGACCGCATTGAGCGGGCGGAGCCCTGCGATCGGTTCCGTGGTCTGCTTCTGGAAGAACAGCGGCACAATCTCTACCAGAGCGCCGAAGCTGATCGCCACGATGATCAGCACGACCATCAAGCCAATATTTTTCTCTACTACGTCGTGATTCATGCCTCAGCTCCCACAGTATTGACGGCAACTGCCGGTTTTTCCTCGCTACGAATCGTCTTCCAGACGTTCCAGGCCATCAGCAGCATGCCGAGCAGGAACAGGAAGCCACCGAACAGGCGGACGATATAGCCGGGATGACTGGCGACAACGGATTCCATAAAGCTGTAAGTCAGGCTGCCATCGGCGTTATAGGCGCGCCACATCAAGCCCTGAATAATGCCGTTCACCCACATAGAGGCGATGTACAACACTGTGCCGATGGTCGACAGCCAGAAGTGCGTGTTAATCATCGGGATGCTGTACATCTGCTTGCGGCCAAAGACCACCGGCGTCAGGTGGTACACCATGCCGATCGAAATCATTGCCACCCAGCCCAGTGCGCCAGAGTGCACGTGACCAATGGTCCAGTCGGTGTAATGCGACAGAGAGTTAACGGTCTTGATTGACATCATCGGCCCCTCGAAGGTCGACATGCCGTAGAACGACAGCGACACAATCAGGAAGCGCAAAATCGGGTCAGTGCGCAGCTTGTGCCAGGCGCCAGACAGCGTCATCACACCATTGATCATGCCCCCCCAAGACGGGGCCAGCAGAATCAGCGACATCACCATACCCAGACTCTGTGTCCAGTCAGGCAGCGCGGTGTAATGCAGGTGGTGCGGACCGGCCCAGATGTACACGGAAATCAGTGCCCAGAAGTGAACGATCGACAGCCGATACGAGTATACCGGGCGCTCAGCCTGCTTGGGCACGAAGTAGTACATCATGCCCAGGAAGCCCGCGGTCAGGAAGAAGCCCACGGCGTTGTG